>JAMDDL010000033.1 GCA_023488645.1 Actinomycetota bacterium
TAATGCAGGAGTCTGCAAAAGCTGCATTAAGCTATGTGCATTCAAAGGCAAAAGAACTGGGTATCGATAACAGCATTTTTGCAAAATCAGATATGCATATACATGTACCAAGCGGTGCAATTCCAAAAGATGGTCCTTCTGCAGGAGTGGCAATAACTACTTCCATTGTTTCAGTACTTACAGGTATTCCTGTTTTACGCGATGTTGGAATGACCGGTGAAGTTACCTTAAGAGGAAGAATACTGCCTATTGGAGGGCTTAAGGAAAAGCTTCTTGCTGCAAAACGCTCGGGATTAAGGAAAGTTGTTCTTCCGCTAAAAAATAAAAAAGATGTTGAAGAAGTTCCTGAAGCTATAACAAAAGGTATTGAACTGGTTTATGTTGAAAACATTGAAGATCTTTTAAAGCATACACTTGAAAAAAATCCTTTTGGAAGACCGGAAGCACAAGGCACTAAAATTAAGGCTGAAAATAAGGTAATGTCCATTACAACTGCTTGAAAAACAAAATACATTAATTTAATTTTATAGACGGACAATAAAAAAACAGATCTCAAATAACGGGATCTGTTTTTTTATTTATAACTGCAGATTTTTTATTTATAATTTATAAATATGATTTTACACACTTTTAATTATTTAAAAATATGATATTATTTACTAAAATTTGCCAAGTATCACAAGAAATTATTGGAAATAAGAACTGTAATTAATTTTAAAGAAAATATAAAAGAGGAATAAAATGCTTTATAAGATCATACCAAAAAATGATCTTAAATTATTTGTTGAAGGCCTACTAAATGATTATAAAGTAGTGGGGCCCAAAAAGGCAGGCAAACACCATGTTTTCGGCGATATATCGAATTACGAGGATATTGATTTAAACTACAATATGACAATGCTTCCGCCAAAAAAATATTTCCTTCCACAAAGAGAAACTCTTTTTACTTACTCACTTGGCAATATACAAGAGGTTAGAGAAACAACTAAAGTAGATACTCCGGTTATAATTTTTGGGTTACACTCATGTGATATCAAAGGAATTGAGATGCTTGATTATGTATTTACAAATAAATATATCGACAACTACTACACGGAACGCCGTAAGAAAAACATAATAATAGGAATTGATTGTGAACCAAGTGATACATGCTTTTGTAAAAGTATGGATGCTGATCAGGTAGATAGAGGATTTGACATATTCTTAGTAAACCTTGGAGATAGATTTTTAGCAAGAATAAACACAAGTATGGGTGATTATCTATTGAATATCTACACTAAAATCCCCTATTATAGGTATCTTACTTCTGTAGACGATCCTCACAAAGATATTGCAGCTTACAAGGAAAAAATACAGGAGCATAGCGAGAAATTTGTTCTTGATGTTGAAACAGCCGAACTTGCTGATTTAATGGATCTTTCCTATGAATCAAGAGTATGGGAGGATACAGCTAAAGCTTGCTTTGGTTGCGGAGGATGTTCCTTTGTTTGCCCAACCTGTTATTGCTTTAATGTAATGGACGATATTGAGCTTACAATGACACAGGGTCATAGGGACAGGCAGTGGGATTCATGCCTTTTAACAGACTTTGCAAAAGTAGCCGGCGGACATAATTTTAGGAAAGATCGTGCCACCAGACTTAAACTTCGTTACTATCATAAGCAAAAGGGATTTGTTGAGATGTATGGCCGCCCTGCTTGTGTTGGCTGTGGAAGATGTATTATATTTTGTCCGGCTAAGATTAATAAGGTTGAAGTTCTTAAGATGATAGTAGGTGAGGTGAAAGTATAATGACTGAAATATCCAACAAGCAAAATCATTATTTACCTAATATCGCTAGCATTACAAGAAAACAGAAACTTACAGAAACAGAAAAGTTATTTGAGATACGTTTTAATAATGAAGTTGTTGGAAATTCTTTTAACTTCAAACCAGGTCAGTTTGTGGAAGTTAGTGTTTTTTCTATTGGTGAAGCACCTATTTCAATATGTTCTTCTCCAACAAAAAAGGGATTTTTTCAGGTCTGTATAAGAAACGTTGGCAATCTCACAAATACTATCCATAAAATGCAAGAAGGTTCGATAATCGGCATCAGAGGTCCATATGGTAACGGTTTTCCTGTTGAAGCGATGATTGGAAACGATCTTCTTTTTATAGCCGGGGGAATTGGTCTTGCTCCGCTCCGTTCACTAATTAATTATATACTGGATGAGAGAACAAAGTTTAAGAATGTTACGATTCTTTATGGGGCTAAGAATCCGGCAGAGATACTTTTTGAATCTGACATAAAATGGTGGCAGGAACGCAATGATGTAGATCTCAGGGTTACAGTAGATAACCCGAATAATCATTGGAGTGGTGAGGTTGGCGTAGTTACCAAGTTCATTCCTGATATTCAAATCCACCCAACAAATACCTATGCAATAATTTGTGGGCCTCCAATCATGTATAAATTCGTTGTAAAAGAACTCTTAAAGAAACGATTTATTAAGGAAAACATATTTGTATCACTTGAGCGTCTAATGAAATGTGGAATAGGTAAATGTGGTCATTGTGGTGTTGGTTATAAATATACATGCATTGATGGGCCTGTTTTTAACTACTGGGACGTACTTAATTTACAGGAGGCAATCTAATGAAGCCCAAAATTGGTATTTTTGGCTTTACCAGTTGCTCTGGCTGTCAGCTTCAAATTGTCAATCTGGAAGATGAAATATTAGATCTTCTTGGTGCTATTGATATTGCCTATTTTAAGATGGCAATGAGCGAGCATTCTGAAAATTATTCAATTGCTTTCGTAGAAGGTGCGATCACACGAGAATCAGAAATTGATGACTTAAAATGGATAAGGGAAAATGCAGGTAAAGTGATTGCCCTTGGTGCATGTGCTTGTATAGGAGGAATTCCTTATTTAAAAAATTTTATTGGCATTAATAAAGCCAAAAATATTGTTTATGGAGATAGTGCAAAATATTTTGATTCTATATCAACTAAACCCATAGACCAGATAATCAATGTAGACGGCTATGTTAGAGGTTGTCCAATAAATAAAAATGAATTTTTAAAAATAACAAAATCACTTTTATTGGATATAAAACC
>JAMDDL010000111.1 GCA_023488645.1 Actinomycetota bacterium
GAGATCATACTGAAATGGAAGTAAAGCTAATTACACCGATAGCAATGGAAGAGGGACTGCGTTTTGCTATCCGTGAAGGCGGAAGAACCATAGGTGCCGGAAGCATATCCAAAATAATAGAGTAGCAATATTAAGACATAAATAAAACAAATTTTATGTTGACATAAATAATGCTAAATGTTAGTTTATTAACTTGTCTTTATTTATGGAAATATCTTAAAGTGGAGTTAAAGTGAGAGTTAATATTACATTGGCTTGCAGTGACTGCAAGAGAAGAAATTATACAAGTGTTAAAAATAAGAAAAACGATCCTGACAGAATAGAGATTAAAAAATATTGCAAGTGGTGTAAGAAGCATACGGTGCATAAGGAGACCAGATAGGGCTGTAGCTCCAATGGTAGAGCATCGGTCTCCAAAACCGAGTGTTGGGGGTTCGAGTCCCTCCAGCCCTGCCATATAAAAGTATTACTGTTATTTGAAAATTAAACTTAAATTAAGAGGCTGTGAAATATGCCGGTGGCATATTTCAGGGACTCGAAAGGACGGACTGAAGCGAAGTGCAAGCGAACTGATAGTGAGCGTAAGCGAAGCGTAAGGAGTCCGCGTCTCTGCAGCGAACGAAGTGAGACGAAAGAACGAGTCCCTCCAGCCCTGCCATATAAAAGTATTACTGTTATTTGAAAATTAAACTTAAATTAAGAGGCTGTGAAATATGCCGGTGGCATATTTCAGGGACTCGAAAGGACGGACTGAAGCGAAGTGCAAGCGAACTGATAGTGAGCGTAAGCGAAGCGTAAGGAGTCCGCGTCTCTGCAGCGAACGAAGTGAGACGAAAGAACGAGTCCCTCCAGCCCTGCCATAAGTAAGTAAAAAAGAATGGAAAGAAATGGCTAAGCAAAAGATTCCAACTAAATTCAGGCAAAAGGCAATGATGGAGAAAATGATGCAGGAAAGAAAACCTCCATCAGCTCCAGCCAGGAAAAAAATAAACTGGAAAAAATTTATCAGAGAACTTCCAGGTAAAATTGCAAAGTTTTTCAGAGATGTAGTTCACGAATTAAGAAAAGTATCATGGCCTACAAGAAATGATCTTTTAAGATACACAATTGTTGTAATAGCTACTATTGCAATTTTTGGTATTTTACTTGGTGTTTTTGACTTTATCTGGACAAAAGTTGTAGAAGTTTTAGCCGGAATATAATAGTAAAGGTGTAATTGTTTTATGAGACCAAGATGGTATGTGATTCATTCTTATGCCGGATATGAAAACAAGGTAAAATTAAATCTTGAGCATAGGAAGGAATCTATGAATATGAGCAACAAAATATTTGATATTTATATACCCACAGAAGATGTAATGGAAATTCATAGTGGTAAAAAACACGTTTCATCAAAAAAAGTTTTTCCAGGTTATCTTCTGGTAAAGATGCTTCTTGATGATGATTCATGGTATGTAGTCAGAAATACTCCTGGAGTAACAGGTTTTGTAGGAAGTGAAGATACGCCGCACCCGCTTTCGGAAGATGAAGTTAACAGGATAATGAAGAAAGTAGTTGCAGAAAAACCCAGACCAAAAACTGACTTTGAAATAGGCATGCCTATAAAGGTTACAAGCGGTCCGTTTGCTAATTTTGACGGGACGGTAAGTGAGATCAATATTGATCAGGGTAAAATGAGAGTTCTTGTTTCAATTTTTGGAAGACAAACTCCTGTGGAGCTTAATTTTGATCAGGTTGCAAAGATTTAAATAATTTTTTATAATTAATAGTTTTTATTTTGTTATAAAGAGGAAAAAATGGCAAAGAAAATAACAGCACAGGTTAAATTACAGGTGACAGCAGGTCAGGCAAACCCTGCTCCTCCAATTGGGCCTGCTCTTGGACAGCATGGCATAAATATAATGGAGTTTTGCAAGCAGTTCAATGAGCAGACAGCAAACCAGACTGGCACAGTTCTTCCTGTAATTATTACTATTTATGCAGACAGAACTTTTTCTTTTATTACTAAAACACCTCCTGCTGTGGTACTTCTGAAAAAAGCTTTGAATGTTGAAAAGGGCTCAAAAGAGCCAAACAGAACAAAGGTTGGAGAGATTTCCAGAGCTCAGGTGGAGGAAATAGCAAAACTTAAGCTTAAGGATTTAAATGCAAGAACAGTTGAATCTGCTGTAAAGGTAATAGAAGGGACTGCTCGAAGCATGGGAGTGAAAGTAGTTTAAAATTTTACAGATTTATGAAGTTTAAAGGAAGGTTGTTGTGAAGAGAGGTAAAAAATATCTGGAAAAAGCTAAAGATAGAGATAAGACAGCTCCTGTTTCTCCGTTTTCAGCTATAAAGTGGATTAAAGAACATAGTTTTGCAAAGTTTGATGAATCTGTTGATCTTTCAATAAACTTGGGTGTTGATCCAAGAAAGGCAGATCAGATAGTTAGAGGTACTATTGTACTACCTAACGGTAGTGGCAGAATTCCAAAAATTCTTGTTTTTGCGCAGGGTGATAAAGCTACAGAAGCAAAGAATGCAGGAGCAGATTATGTTGGAGGAGATGATTTTGTAGAGAAAGTTAACAGCGGATGGCTTGATTTTGATATCTGTATATCCACACCTGATATGATGAAAAACGTAGGCAAACTTGGAAAAGTTCTGGGTCCCAGAAAATTAATGCCTAATCCGAAATCAGGAACAGTTACAATGGATATTGAAAGAACTGTCAAAGAAATTAAGAAAGGCAGACTCGAATTCAGAACAGATAAATTTGGTGTAATTCATATTCCAATAGGCAGAGTAAGTTTCGAAGCAAAACAGCTTGCTGAAAATTACTTGGCATTAATTGATGCAATTATAAAAGCAAAGCCTTCTGCTGCCAAAGGAAAGTATCTGAAATCTGTTTATATTTCATCAACTATGGGGCCTGCTTTAAGAATTGATTTAAATAAATCCATCGAATCAGAGATGGAGGAAGTAGCATAAACTTATAGTTTTTTGATAAATAAAAAACAAACCATAGACGGCGGGTGTTGTAAAAATATAAAAATACAACTTAATTTCCTGCCCAGGTTGATATTAGGAAATTATTTTATCGGCCTGATATATGGGTCGATTTTGTTTTTTACAGCAGGATTAATATTTAAGAATTAAAAACGGGGGTTTTGGAATTGATAAAAAATGAAAAGATGAATAAGGTTAGCTTAATAAAGCAGGAATTTGCAAACAACTGCGGCCTTATATTTACCGATCATACTAATTTAAAGTCAGATCAGTCGGTATTGATAAGAGACAGACTATATGAAGTTGAAGCAACTTTAATGATCTTGAAAAATACTCTTGCAAGCATTGCAGCATCGGATTTTTTCAAGGATATTGATCTGGGCAGCACCTTAAAAGGTCCAACCAGCGTTATTATCAGCCATAAGGATTTAATTAAAACAGCAAAGGTACTTAAAGATATTATTAAAGAATTTGATATTTTAAAACCAAAAGGCGCAGTTATTGATGGTAAATTTGTAAGTGCAAATGGTGTTAATATGCTTGCAAACCTGCCGCCAAGGGAAGTATTAATTTCCCAGGTCATAAGCGGACTTGCAAGTCCGATATATAAGCTTGTAAGTGTTCTTAGCAATTTACCGCAAAAACTGGTTTTAACATTAAGCGCAATTCAGAAAGAAAAGGAAAAAGCAAGTTAAAAAATTTAATTTAATTTTAAGGAGGAAAAATGGCAAAGGAAATAAAAACAGAAGATATTATAAGTGCAATTGAAAATATGACGGTTCTGCAACTGGCAGAGCTTGTTAAAACTCTTGAGGAAAAATTTGGTGTAAGTGCCCAGGCAATGATGGCTGCACCTGCTGCAAATGCCGCTGCACCTGCTGCCGGAACTGCTGTAGTTGAAGAAGAAAAGACTGAATTTGATGTTCAGCTTAAAGCTGCAGGAGAAAAGAAAATACAGGTAATAAAAGTGGTAAGGGCACTGACAGGTCTTGGTTTAAAAGAAGCTAAAGATCTGGTTGACAGCGCACCAAGTCTTGTAAAAGAAAAGATTTCAAAGGAAGAAGCAGAAAAAATTAAAAAAGAGCTTGAAGAAAATGGCGCTGAAGTAGAAATCAAATAATCTGGATGCCATTTAAAAATTTTTAATCTAAATTTTCAGGCAGCGAAAAATATTATTATTTGTTATAATTAAACAAGCTAAATAAGATATAAAATAAACTTTAGGCAGGTTACCTTAAAAATTAAAAAATAAGGTAAACTGCCTATTGATTTTTAATGTTTATTTGTTATACTTAGTGTTTGCAACTTTTTAGGGCATTCTTTTTTGGCATCCTCTAATAAAGTGAGCTAGTAAGTTTACTTTTTCACTGAAATCAAATTTTTTAATTAAAATTAATTATTTTACAAATAAAAGGGGAGAATTATTAATGCAAAAAAATAAAAAAATTACAAGGTATGATTTCGGAAAAATTCCTGAAATCATAAAAATGCCCCATTTACTTGAAATCCAAAAAAAATCATTTGAATGGTTCCTCGATGAAGGTATTCAGGAAGCTTTAAGAGATATTTCACCAATTGAAGATTTTACGGGAAATATGTCTCTTGAATTTAAAGGGTGCTCTTGGGGAGAACCTAATGCTCCTATTGATGCCTGCAGAATGGAAAATATGGATTATGCTGCTCCTTTAAAAGTTCGGGCAAGATTTGTAAATAAGGAAACAGGCGAATATAACGAGCAGGATGATGTATTTTTAGGAGATTTTCCAATAATGACTGACACCGGAACATTTATTATAAATGGAACGGAAAGGGTTGTTGTATCGCAGCTTGTCAGATCTCCCGGTGCTTATTATGACAGTGATATAGATAAAAAAAAGGAAAAGGTAATCTATCTTGGAAAGCTGATACCTGCCAGAGGCTCATGGATTGAAATTGAAACAGATAAAAAAGATGTTGCTTATGTAAGAATAGACAGAAAAAGAAAATTTCTGTTGACTATTTTTCTTAAATCCTGTGGTTTTGGAAATAATCAGGACCTTTTAAACTTATTTGGTCCTTTTGATAAGGTTGGCTGTATTAAAAATACGCTTGAAAAAGATATTACTGAAACAGAAGAAGGAGCGCTCATTGAATTTTATAAAAAACTTAAACCTGGAGAACCATCTACCAGGGACAGCGCTAAAAGTTTAATTACACAATTATTTTTTAACTCAAAGAGATATGATCTGGGCAAGGTTGGAAGGCATAAATTAAATAAAAAACTGGATATTGAAACACCCCTTGATCCGCAGATTGAGGAATATTTAAAAACCATTGATGAAAAAATAGATATAAACGGGCAGGATTTAAATATACTTCACAGCAAGGATATATTCCTTTTTGTTAAATATCTGCTTCAGCTTATGGATGGGATAGGGGAAATTGATGACATAGATCATTTTGGAAACAGAAGAATCAGAAATATCGGCGAGCTTATTCAGAATCAGGTAAGGATTGGCCTTTCAAGAATGGAAAGAGTTGTTAAGGAAAGAATGACAACTCAGGATATTGAAACTATAACTCCAAAAACACTTATAAATATCAGGCCTCTTGTAGCTGCTTTAAAGGAATTCTTTGGAAGCGGACAGCTTTCCCAATTTCTTGATCAGACAAATCCTCTTGCAGAAATTACCCATAAAAGAAGATTAAGTGCGTTGGGTCCCGGTGGTCTTTCAAGGGAAAGAGCAGGTTTTGAAGTTAGAGACGTTCATTCTTCTCATTATGGTCGAATGTGCCCCATAGAAACTCCTGAAGGTCCAAATATCGGGCTTATCGGTTCACTTGCAACTTATGCAAGATTAAATGAACATGGTTTTATTGAAACTGCCTACAGAAAAGTTTTAGATGGAAAGGTTACTGATGATTTTGAATATCTTACGGCAGATGATGAGGAAAAATTTACCATAGCACAGGCAACAGCAGAACTTTCAAAGGATGGCAAGTTTATAGAGGAAAAAGTTCTTGCAAGACTTGGTGGTGAAGTTGTGGCAGTAGATCCTGATCAGATTGATTTTATGGATATATCACCAAAGCAGTTGTTCAGTGCGGCAGCATCATTGATTCCTTTTCTTGAACATGATGATGCAAACAGGGCATTGATGGGATCAAACATGCAGAGGCAGGCTGTTCCCTTAATTAACCCGGAACCGCCGCTTGTCGGAACCGGGATGGAAAAGAGAATAGCTCATGACAGCGGGCAGATAATTACAGCAAAACATGCCGGAAAAGTAATAGAGGTTTCAGGCGACCGTATTGTTATAGAATATAAGGGAGACGGCAAAAGTAAAACTGTTTTACGTGATGAGTACAAATTGTATAAGTTTAGAAGATCCAATCAGGGTACATGTATTAATCAAAGACCAATAGTTGAAGAAGGTCAGATTGTTGAGGATGGTGAAGTAATTGCAGATGGGCCTGCTACAAGCTCCGGAGAGCTTTCACTTGGAAGAAATCTTCTTGTAGCATTTATGCCCTGGGAGGGATATAACTATGAAGATGCCATAGTTATTTCTGAAAGACTTGTCAAGGAAGATATATTGTCTTCAATTCATATCTCCAAGCATGAAATTGAAGCCAGAAGTACCAAACTTGGGCCTGAAGAAATAACAAGGGATATTCCAAATGTAAGCGAAGAGCTTTTAAAAAATCTTGATGAAAGAGGAATTATAAGACTCGGGGCGGAAGTTAAACCTGGAGATATACTTGTCGGAAAAATTACTCCAAAGGGAGAAACTGAACTTACTGCTGAAGAAAAATTGTTAAGGGCAATATTTGGCGAGAAGGCAAGAGAAGTAAGGGACAGTTCTCTTAAGGTTCCGCATGGTGAAAGCGGCAAGGTGATAGACATTCAGATTTCTTCAAAGAAAAAAGGAAATGAACTTCCTCCTGGTGTAAATGAACTTGTAAGAGTTTTTATTGCAAGGAAAAGAAAAATATCTGTGGGGGACAAACTTGCAGGAAGGCATGGCAATAAAGGTGTAATTTCTGTAATTCTTCCGGAAGAAGACATGCCTTACATGGAAGACGGCACTCCGGTTGATATAGTATTAAACCCAATGGGTGTACCTTCCCGAATGAATGTCGGACAGATACTTGAAACCCATCTTGGCTGGGCAGCTTATGAGGGATGGGATGAACCCGATAACCCTGAACTGAAAAATATAAGAAAAGAAGACGGTAAAATATTTTGCGCTACTCCTATTTTTGACAGTGCAAAAGAAGAAAAAATAAAAGAAATATTAAAGAAAGCAAAACTTCCTGCAAACGGTAAGGTAGCTCTTTATGATGGTAAAAGCGGAGGAAAAGTAGCTGTAGATATTACGGTTGGATATATTTACATCCTTAAACTTCATCACCTGGTAGATGATAAGATTCATGCCCGTTCTACCGGCCCTTATTCTTTGGTAACACAGCAGCCTCTTGGGGGAAAGGCGCAGTTTGGAGGTCAAAGATTTGGAGAAATGGAAGTATGGGCTCTTGAGGCTTATGGAGCATCCCATATTTTGCAGGAAATGCTTACCATTAAATCAGATGATGTTTTTGGAAGAGTTAAAACTTATGAATCAATTGTAAAGGGCGAAAATATTGAGAAGCCCGGCATTCCGGAATCATTCAAAGTTTTAGTGAAGGAAATGCAAAGCCTTTCCCTTGATGTCGAAGTTCTATCTGAAGAAGGCAAGGAAGTTGAAATAATGGGTCATGAAGATGAGATTATGAAAACGGTAAAGGAACTTGGAATTGATCTTCAGCATGATGAAAGTCTGATGTTTACAAATGAACCTGAAGACAAAAAAAAGAAGGAAGAGCTTTTTGAAGATTACAGTGAAGAAGAATTTCAGGAATCTCCTGTAGAATAAATCATTTAAAATAAAATTAATTATTTAATTAAAGAAAATAATATAAGGAAAATTTAATTATCCTGGTTAAAAATTTATGAATTTTAAAAAAAATAAAAAATATTATGTTAATTTGCAATTCACTCGAACAGGGGGAATTTATAAATGTCTATAAGTATAGATGTAAACAATTTTGATGCTTTAAGGATTGGACTTGCCTCTCCGGAAAAGATACGCTCATGGTCAAATGGGGAAGTAAAAAAACCTGAAACCATTAATTATAGAACCTTAAAACCGGAAAAAGACGGATTATTTTGTGAAAGAATATTCGGTCCAACGAAAGACTGGGAATGTTATTGCGGAAAATATAAGAGAGTAAGATTTAAAGGTATCATTTGCGAAAGATGTGGAGTGGAAGTAACGCGCTCAAGTGTGCGAAGGGAAAGGATGGGGCATATCGAGCTTGCTTCACCTGTTTCCCATATATGGTTTTTTAAGGGAGTTCCTTCGAGACTGGGTTATATTCTCGGTCTTACACCCAAGGATCTTGAGAAAGTTCTTTATTTTGACTCTTATATAATTATTTCCATTGATAAAGAGAAAATAAATGCAGAGAAAGACAGAATTAAAACATTATATGAGGATTATCTGACTGAAATGCAACAGCTGCATGAAGAAAGAATAATGGAAATTAAAGCCAATAGTGAGGATTTCCTTAGAAGGTATAAAGAAGGCGAATCATTAACGGAACTTGAAGCTTTTGAAGACAGTGAGCTTGAAATTGAAAAAGATGTTGAGGCTAAAATTGCAAAGATAATCAAGGAAAATGAAAAACTTCTTGAAGAAGAGGATGAAATTTTTCAGGAGCATATAGAGATGGTTAAAAAAGCACAGGCATTATTTCATAACCTTGAAGAAAAAATGCTCATATCTGATGAAAATCTTTTTAAAAAATTAAAGGAAATTTTTGGCTCATACTTTAAAGGTGGAATGGGTGCTGAAGCAATCAAGGAGCTTCTTAAGAATATCGACTGTGCAGCAGAAGTAGAGGAATTAAAGTTAATAATAGAAACTTCAAAAGGACAGAAAAGAAGCAAGGCAATTAAGACATTAAAGATACTTTCTTCTTTTGTAAACAACAATAACAAGCCGGAATACATGATACTTAACGTACTTCCTGTCATTCCGCCTGACCTTCGTCCGATGGTTCAGCTTGATGGAGGCAGGTTTGCAACATCTGATTTAAATGATTTATACAGAAGAGTAATAAACAGAAATAACAGACTTAAAAAACTGCTTGAACTTGATGCTCCGGAAATAATTATAAATAATGAAAAACGAATGCTGCAGGAAGCAGTAGATGCATTATTTGATAACGGCAGAAGAGGAAGAGCTGTTTTAGGAGCAGGAAACAGGCCTCTTAAATCTTTAAGTGATATGCTTAAAGGTAAACAGGGGAGGTTCAGGCAGAACCTTCTTGGAAAGAGAGTTGATTATTCCGGCCGTTCAGTAATTGTGGTAAATCCTAATTTAAGGCTGGATCAATGCGGTCTACCCAAGCAGATAGCTCTTGAATTATTTAAACCTTTTGTAATGAAGAAGCTGGTTGATAAGGGAAATGCAACAAATATTAAAAGTGCCAAGATTATGGTGGAAAGAGGAGATGAAAAAGTCTGGGATATTCTGGAAGCGGTAATCAGAAATCATCCCGTTCTTTTAAACAGAGCTCCTACGCTTCACAGGCTTGGTATACAGGCTTTCATGCCAATTCTTGTTGAAGGAAAGGCTATACAAATTCATCCTCTTGTATGTCCGCCTTTTAATGCAGATTTTGATGGCGATCAGATGGCTGTTCATGTTCCTCTTTCAAATGAAGCCAAGGCCGAAGCAATTGTTTTAATGCTTGCATCAAACAATATACTTTCACCCGCAAGCGGCGAGCCTGTTTCAACTCCATCTCAGGATATGGTTTTGGGTGTTTATTATATGACATCCGAGAGAATTAAAAGTGACAATAAAGAAAAATACTATCCCGCAACTGAAGATGCTTTAAGGGATTATGAATATGGCTTTATAAAGCTTCATACTCCAATTAAGGTAAAAATTGACGGGAAGATTTTAAAAACTACTGCAGGCAGAATAATTTTTAATGAAGCCTTACCTGAAGACTTTGAATTCATTAATAAGGAAATTGCCAAAAAGGAACTTATTTCAATAATTAACAGGTGTATTAGAAAGTATCCCAATTATAGTGTAGTGGATGTTCTTGATAATGTAAAAAAACTGGGCTTTCTTTATTCCACAAAATCAGGCCTTACTATTGGAATAGATGACATTATTGTTCCGCCAAAGAAAAAGGAAATCCTGAAGCATGCTGAAGAAAATATTGCTAAAATTGAAGGTTATTATCAGCAGGGAATGATTACTGATGACGAAAGGCATGAAAGGGTAATTCAGAGCTGGTCTGAAGCAAATGAAGCTGTGGCAGAAGCAATGGAAAGAAACTTTGATAAGTTTAATCCAATTTATATGATGGCTACGTCAGGTGCAAGAGGAAATATCAAACAGCTAAGGCAGCTTGCAGGAATGAGGGGGCTTGTTGCAAACGCAAGAGGAGATATTATTGACAGACCTATTAAGTCAAACTTCAGGGAAGGTCTTACTGTCCTTGAATATTTCCTTTCAACTCATGGTGCAAGGCAGGGTCTTGCTGATACGGCACTGCGAACTGCAGACTCCGGTTATCTTACAAGGAGACTTGTTGATGTTTCTCATGATACCATGATAAGAATTAATGATTGCAAAACCGATGAGGGCATTAATCTTTATGTATTAAACCTTGAAGGTGAACCAAATCCTCATCTGATTGGAAGAAGCAGCCAGGAAGAGATAAAAGATCCTGCAACTGGTGAAATTATTCTTGATAAGGGAGTTGAAATAGATGAGGAAATTCTTCAAAAACTGGTTCAGGCAAATATTGCGGAGATAAATGTAAGATCAGTTCTTACTTGTGAAGCAGAAACAGGAGTATGCCAGAAATGTTACGGCAGAAATCTTTCATCAGGAAAAGTGGCTGATATTGGTGAAGCCGTAGGCATTATAGCAGCTCAATCAATCGGTGAACCAGGAACACAATTAACCATGCGTACCTTCCATACAGGCGGTGTTGCATCAACAGTTATTCAGAGATCCATAAAATCACCTGTAAAAGGCAAACTGGTGTTCAATAAGGAACTTATAAATCAGCTTGGACTGAAAATATCAGGAGATGTTATTGATTATATAACTCATCCATCTGAGCAGGAATTATATGGTGTTCCGACCAATATGCTTAAAATAAATATAGAACATATACCTCACAAGCTAACTTTTAAGGTAAAAATGCAGGAAGAACAAAAATCCGGGGTACAGGCAGGACAATTGATTGATATTATCATGCCAAGAGGTGAGGAATTACTGCTAAATAATAATATTAATGTTGAAAGAAACCAGGTTTTTGCAATACTTATCTCAACTGCAAAAAAGAAAAGATATGTACACAAGCATGAAAAAACATTTGAAGGAATAGATATTACTTCAGGTCTTCCAAGAGTTGTGGAATTATTTGAAGCAAGAAAACCCAAAGAGCATGCAATTATTGCAGAAGCTTCGGGAAATATAAGAATTGAAGATCTTGACTCAAAGATGATAAAACTTACCATTTCAAATGATGATGAAGCAGAGGAAAAATCTTATGAAATCCCCGGACGTTCAAAAATCAGGTTTAATGATGGAGACTTTGTTCAGATTGGTGACCAGTTAACTGAAGGACAAAGAAATCCGCATGATATATTGAGGTTAAACGGCATTAAAGCTTGTGAGCAGTATCTTGTCAGGGAAATCAGGGATGTTTATAAAGCTCAGGGAGTTGAAATAAACGATAAGCATATAGAAGTTATTGTAAGACAAATGGTGAAAAAGGTTACAATACTTGAATCAGGCGACAGCAATTTTCTTCCGGGACAGCTGGTTGACAGGCTGGTATTTGAAAGGGAAAACAAGCGTCTCATTGAAGAAGGTAAAAAACCTGCTCTTGCAAAGCAAAACCTTATGGGAATAACAAAGGCAGCACTTGCAACTGACAGTTTCCTTTCAGCAGCTTCATTCCAGGAAACTACAAGAGTGTTAACCGATGCTGCTATAGAAAACAAGACGGATCATTTAATCGGACTTAAGGAAAATGTGATTATAGGAAAAAATATTCCTGCCGGAACAGGAATGACAAGATACAGAACAATAGAGCTTGCTTATCCTGGATATGAAGAGGAAAAATCGGGTGAAATTGATATATCTGCTGATCCTAATGTGGAAGAAGGAAATGTTTTTGAATTAAATATCTGAAATATGTAAAAAACAGTTCTTTTGCTTTTAGCCAGGGTGATTAAAATTCACTTTAATTGCTTTATAGTGCTGTTTTTATTAATTTTTCATGCACGTTGAGATATTATTTTTTATTGACAATTGAATCTTAAAATGTTAATGTTTTAGCTTGCGTCCTGAATTCGGACGCAGGTATTTCTATTGCCCTGTAATTGTTTTATCAGTTACTCGTAATATCGAAATAATATAAGTAATAAAAATATTTAAAACAATTATAAAAAAACAGGCATATTTTATTATTAATAATTATCATAAAATTAGAAAGTAGAGAGCTTTATGCCTACTATAAATCAACTGATAAGAAAGCCCAGAACGAAAATTGTAAAGAAGAAAAAAACTCCTGCTTTGCAGGAAAATCCCTTAAGAAGAGGTGTTTGTGTCAGAGTTTACACTACAACCCCTAAAAAACCTAATTCTGCATTAAGAAAGGTTGCAAGAGTAAGGCTTACAAATGGTGTGGAGGTAACAGCTTATATTCCAGGTATCGGACATAATCTTCAGGAACATTCAATAGTTTTGGTAAGAGGCGGAAGGGTGAAAGATTTACCGGGCGTCAGGTATAAGATTGTAAGAGGAACTCTGGATACCTCAGGTGTTGACGGAAGAAAACAGGGACGTTCAAGATACGGTGCAAAAAAGCCAAAGCAATAAATTTACACATATAAAGGTCATACTTTACAAGGAGTTATAAATGGCAAGAAAGGGAAGAGCTCCCAGAAAAGAAATAAAAGCAGATCCGGTTTATAAAAGCAAACTGGTAACGGAATTTATTAATAAAATTTTATGGCGTGGTAAAAAAAGCACGGCAGAGCAGATTGTTTATGGAAGTTTTGACATTCTTAATAAAAAAACAAAAGAAAACCCGCTTGAAATACTCGAAAAGTGCATGGATAATGTAAGACCTGCTCTTGAAATCAGGCCAAGAAGAGTGGGCGGAGCTACTTATCAGGTTCCTGTAGAAGTATCTCAGGGAAGAGCAAACACTCTTGCTGTCAGATGGCTGATCAGTTTTTCAAGAAAAAGAAGAGAAAAAACAATGGCTGAAAGACTTGCAGGAGAGATCCTGGATGGCGCAAGCAATACAGGAAACAGTATTAAGAAGAAAGAAGATCTTCATAAAATGGCTGAAGCCAACAAGGCATTTGCTCATTACAGATGGTAATTAATTAATCAATCATTTATTTAAATATTAGATTTTTTTAAATCTGATTTTTTTTATTTACAGGTATAAAAATGACCAGACAGGTATCATTAAAACATACAAGAAATATAGGCATTACTGCTCATATTGATGCAGGAAAAACAACAACTACGGAACGAATCCTGTATTATACCGGTAAAAGCTATAAAATAGGCGAAGTTCATGAAGGTACAGCAGTGATGGATTGGATGGTTCAGGAGCAGGAAAGAGGAATTACAATTACTTCTGCTGCTACTACTGCTTTCTGGAAAAATCACAGAATAAATATTATTGATACTCCAGGCCATGTTGATTTTACTGTTGAAGTTGAACGATCATTAAGAGTTCTTGATGGTATGATAGGACTCTTTTGTGGAGTTGGAGGTGTTGAGCCGCAATCTGAAACAGTTTGGAGACAGGCTGATAAATATAATATCCCGAGAATAGCATTTATTAATAAGATGGATAGAAGTGGCGCTGATTTCAACTATGTCATTGAAATGATGAAGTCAAGATTAAATGCCAACCCTGTCCCTGTACAAATTCCTGTAGGCAGGGAAGATACATTCAGAGGCATGATTGATCTTATAAATATGAAAGCATATATTTATAAGGATGAAATGGGCATTAAGTTTGATTATACTGACATACCTTCTGATATGCTGCAAACTGCTAAAAATGCAAGAATGGAATTAATCGAAAATATTGCAAATTATAATGATGATATTTTACATAAATATGTTGAAAATATTGAAATAAAACCTGATGAAATAAAAAAAGCACTAAGGGTGCTGACAATTGAGGTAAAGGCAATACCGGTTTTATGCGGAGCATCATTTAAAAATAAAGGTGTTCAGCCACTTCTGGATGCAGTTGTAGACTATCTGCCGTCACCGCCGGATATGCCTGCGGCAAAAGGTATTAATCCTCAAACCGGCAAGGAAGAAACAAGAAAAATAAGTGATGATGAACCATTCTCCGGCTATATTTTTAAAATAATGACAGATCCCTTTGTCGGCAGGTTAACATATTGCAGGATTTATTCAGGCAAGCTTCCGGCTGGGATGCAAGTTTTAAATACGACTGAAAATAACACTGAAAGAATTGGAAGACTGCTTTTAATGCATGCAAATCACAGGGAAGAAATCAGTGAAGCATATTGCGGAGACATTGTAGCAATTATCGGACTTAAGAAGGTTAGTACCGGGGATACTATCTGTGATGCCAGACATCCGATAAGATATGAAACTATTTCATTTCCTGAACCTGTTCTTTCAATTGCAATTGAACCAAAAACAAAAATTGACCTCGATAAATTAAATAAAGCTTTAAATAAACTTGCAGAGGAAGACCCAACATTTAAAGTTGGAACAGACAGTGAAACCGGACAGACAATTATTGCAGGTATGGGCGAACTTCATCTTGAAATTATTGTTGACAGGCTGCTTCGTGAATTTGGTGTTGATGCAAATGTCGGAAGACCCCAGGTTTCTTACAGGGAAACCATTACAAAAACTGTTCAGGTTGAAGGAAAGTATATAAGACAAAGCGGCGGCAAAGGCCAGTACGGACATGTAATCATGAAGTTTGAACCAAATGAGTATGGCAAAGGATTTTTATTTGAAGATAAGATTAAAAGTGGAGCTATTCCAAAAGAATTTATTAAGCCTGTTGAGCAGGGAGTTAAAGATGCAATGCAGACAGGTGAGCTTGCAGGATACCCCGTAATAGATGTTAAAGCTACTTTACTTGATGGAACTTATCATGATGTTGATTCGTCGGAGCTTGCATTCAGAATTGCAGCTTCCAAAGCTTTCAGGGAAGCCACATTAAAATCTTCTCCGATATTGATGGAACCTGTCATGGAAGTTGAATCTGTAACTCCCGAGGAATCAATGGGCGAGGTTATAGGAGATTTAAATTCAAGAAGAGGAAAAATTCATGAGATTAATACAAGGAATAAGGTTACAACTATTAAAGCTGAAGTACCCCTTGCCAATATGTTCGGATATGCAACTGATTTACGTTCAAAAACACAGGGAAGGGCTACTTTTACAATGCAGTTTAAGAAATATGAACCTGTTCCTGAAAGTATCGCAAACGAAATAATAAGGAAAGTTAAAGGTGCTGTGGCTGTATGACAATGATTTTTTACATTTGATGTTTAGTAAAAAGTGTTTTTAAATATTTATAAAAAACATAATTGATAAAAGTATATGGAAGCATTTCAATTTCATAATAGAAACAAAAGTAAGGCTGCAAGAATCAGGCTAGGTGTTTCGAAAGCACGCAATCTTTGCCCCAGCTTAGGCAAAGCTTGCTCGGTTTCAGGCTTCGCTCTCCTCTTTAGAGAGGAACCGTGCCCGCTCAGCCTTCAAACGGTTTTCTCAACACCCAGCCTGATCCAATAATTTGTTTGCAATCACGAAAAAGAAATGCTAGCAAATTATATTTAAGTTAATAATTTTCACACTAAAAAAAGGAAAGGAAAAAAATAAATGGCTAAGGAAAAATTTGCAAGAACTAAAATACATATGAATATAGGCACCATAGGCCATGTTGACCACGGCAAGACAACTCTTACCTCTGCAATTACATACTGTC
>JAMDDL010000110.1 GCA_023488645.1 Actinomycetota bacterium
CTGATTAAGTTTTCCTGAAACAAAACCTTTATATCCCTTTGAACCATCGTCGGTACAAACATGGATTTCATTGCTTGCAAGGTTCATTTCCTTTTCCAGAATCAGAAAGTTACTGCTCCTTGCCCCTATTACCGATATAACATTGTTGCCTGCCTCTTTTAACGCCCTTGTTATTGGCAGTAAGGGAGCTATTCCAACCCCGCCTCCAACACAAATAACATTTCCAAATTTTTCAATTTCACTTTTTTTACCGAGAGGTCCCAGAAGATCGGTAATAAAACTCCCCTCATTTAATTCCGATAAAACCATTGTAGTTTTTCCAACAGTCATCGAAATTATGGTAATACTGCCTTTTGCCTTATCAGAATCAGCAATTGTCAGAGGGATCCTTTCCCCGGTTTTATTAATCCTTATAATAACAAATTGACCGGGATGGGATTTCTTTGCAATTTGGGGAGCATCAAGCACAAATTTAAAAATATTTTCTGCAAGTTTTTCCTTTTCTAAAATCGTATTTTTCATGAAATATCCTTGATTTAAAAAATTTTTATTAAATAAACAAATTATGAATAAAACAATTTTTATCTGACTATATTAAAAAATAACAAAAATAAAATAATACCTGTTTGTAAATTTCCTTACCAGCCGCCGGAGCTTCCCCCACCGCCTGAACTGCCACCGCCAAATCCGCCAAAACCTCCGCCGCCGGAGCTTGAGCCTCCGCCACCAATAAAAAATCCACCCCCTGATGATCTTGTTTTTCGCGGAATTTTTCTTACCTTTTCATCATGATAACCGCAATTACTGCAGTCTCTTATGACAAGCTGGCTTCCTGCAGAAGAATAAGTGGCTTCTGTAAGTGTTTTTGTTGTTGTTTTAAGTTTTAATTTTTTGCATCTCGGACATCTGCGGCTGAAAATATTTACAAGTACCGTTATCAGGACAAAAATTCCAAAAAATGGTATACAGCAAATCCAGAAATAAGGAGGTTCCTTTGGAGGAACATATTCAGTAGTAGAAACTTCTCCTGCTGCCGGCAAACCTGCATCTGCATAAATTTCATTTGCTATTGCTATCACTCCGTTATAAACACCGGCATTATAATCACCGGCTTTAAATTGCGGCACAATAATATCATAAATTATCCTGCCTGATTCCAGATCAGTAAGAGTACCTTCAAGCCCGTAGCCAACTTCAATACGCAGTTTTCTATCTTCTTTTGATATAAGAAGGAGCACACCGTTATCCTTATCCTTCTTACCTATCCCCCATTTTTCAAACAGTTTAACTGCATATTCTTCAATGGTAATACCCTGCAGATTATTAACGGTAACCACTGCAATCTCTGCAGTAGTTTTTGTATTAACTTCTGTGATAATCCCTGTAACTTTTTCAATAGTTTCAGAATCAAGCAACCCTGCAAAATCATTAACATACCCGGTATAATCAGGATAAATAACTTCAGCATTCAAAAAATTAGGGAGCGTAAAAAATGAAAGCAGTAAAATAATAAAAACCAGTATTATTAATGCTATGGTATTATTTCTTTTTAAGGACATAAAAAGTCTCCTGCTTTATTATCTTTTCATCAAAAATTGTAATATTTTTCTTAAAACCTGCTGACTGATTTAATAAAACAGGCTACTTGCTTTGAGTAGTTGTTTCATCAATATTCAAATTTATATCAGGTGCTTTTTCCGCTCCTGCTTCAGCTTCAAAAAAGGCTCTTGGCTCAAATCCGTATCTGGAAGCAATTATGCTTTGCGGCCACAATTTAATGTAAGTATTATAATCCCCAACTGCTCCATTAAATCTCTGTCTCTCAACAGTAATCCTATTTTCAGTTCCCTCAAGCTGGTTCATTAAATCCCTGATTGTTTCACTTGCTTTAAGTTCAGGAGTATCTTCAACTACCACCCTGAAATCTCTTATAAAGGAATTTATTTCCGTTGTAGCATTTTCAAGATCCGCCGGATTTTTTGCAGCAGCAACTCCTGCTCTTGCATCAGCAATTGATTTGAAAATATCCTTTTCAAGTTTTAAATAAGCTTTTGCAGCCTCCGCCAGATTTGGTACCAAATCTATCCTTCTCTGATAAACATTTTGAACCTGTGACCATTCCTGATCAACTTTTACATTCTTTTGCGTCATATTATTTCTGATATTAACCAGAACACCAAAAAATATTGCAACACCAATAAGTACAACTGCAATAAAAATAACAATACACCCGATTAAAAATTTTTTATTCAATTTCTATGCCTTTCTACTGAAAATATTAAGGTATGATATTATTAATAAATTCCATTTCCCAGTAAAAAATATTCAAATAAAGAAATTATTTCTTACATACTTTTACAACAGCGGGCCGGATAACATAATCATTTAGCATATATCCCTTTCTTAATACAGAAATTATATGGTGATCCTTGAATTCAGTACTTGATTCTGTTACTGCAGCCTCACATGTTTGCGGGTCAAACTCGCTTCCCTGCGGATTTATTACTTTCAATCCTTCTTTTTGCAGTACATCCATTAGTGAAGCATAAATCATTCTCATGCCTTTATGAAAATCATCTTCTTCCCTGACGGAATTACCATCTGGATTAAGAGCAATTTCAAAACTATCCAGTACCGGCAGTAATTTTTCAATTAAATCCTTGCTTGCCCTTTTAATTATCTCAAGCTGTTCCTTAAGCATTCTCTTTCTGTAATTCTCATAGTCAGCTTGAATTCGTTTTATCCGGTCAAGATACTCATCGGCAGTTTTTTTCAAATCATCATTTTCCTTTTTAAGAAGTTCAATTTCTTCAAGAAGTTCTTCAGAGACAAGAGCCTGATTGATGGTTCCTTCAGTTACAAGAGATTTTAAATATTCACCATCACCCTTTGATTTTTTAATTTCCTTGCTTTCTTTATTTAAATTTTCTTCTTTCAGTTCCTTATCCTTCTTATCTTTCATCCTTAACTTCCCTTCCTTATATTGCCTTATCAAGTCTTCAGGCAGGCAATCTAACATAATATTATACAATATCACAAAATATTATCATAAAAAAATTTACTTTCAAAAACAT
>JAMDDL010000151.1 GCA_023488645.1 Actinomycetota bacterium
GAAGGCTCATAGAGGAAAGAGTTAATAAAAGGGAGGTGAGTTCCTTCTCGGACAAGAATATCATTGAAGTCAATAACATAAGCTACCAGAATATCCTTTCTGATATAAGTTTTGGCATAAGGAAGGGTGAAATATTCGGTATACTTGGACTTGTCGGTTCCGGCAGGGAAGAACTGGCAAAGATACTTTATGGTATTATTATCCCAACAAAAGGCCATATAGCAATAGATGGCAGGAAAAAATTATTAAAAACACCTTTGAATGCCCTTAACAATTCCATAACATACGTGCCTTCTGACAGGAGATATCAGGGTTTATTCATATATCTTAGCAGCCTGCTAAATGTAGGTATAATGTCGCTCAGATTATTTTCAAACAGACTATCTCTTTTAAACAAAAAGAAACTAGTCGTGGCATTCAATGAGTATAAGGATAAGTTAAAAATAAAAGTCTCATCATATAAGCAACAGGTAAGTTTTCTTAGCGGTGGCAACCAGCAAAAGATACTTATAGCCCGATGTCTTACAAGGAATTCAGACATAATAATCTTGAATGAACCAACCAGGGGTATTGATGTAGGTACAAAATTTGAGATCCACAATCTGCTGGTGGATATTTCAAATTCGGGAAAAACAATCATAGTATTTTCAACTGAAGTACCTGAAGTCGTCAATATTTGTGACAGGATACTGGTCCTTAAAAAAGGTAAATTAGGAAGGATTGTCAATTCCGATGAAATGGACCAGGGCGAAATTTTAAATTTTCTATTGAATTAGGAGGAGAAGTTAATGCAAAATAAAATTGCTTCATCAAGGAAAGGCCTGGTTAAAAAGTTTTTCAATATTCAGAGCATAGGTACTATCCTGGTATTTGTTGCTATTTTTGTATTTTTCTCCATAAAAAGTCCTATGTTTCTTACATTTGATAATATAATCAATATCATCAGGCAGGTCTCGATATTGATAATAATCGGCATGGGGATGACCATCCTTCTAATTGCAGGCCAGGTAGACCTGTCAGTTGGTGCAATTGTTGGGATGACTGGCGTCATAAGCGCTATGCTTGTTGTAAATAATCACTTGCCTGTTTATCTGAGTTTTATAATCTGTATTTTAATCGGCGGAGTAGCCGGTATTTTAAATGGCATTATCGTTACAAAACTTAATATCCCATCCCTTCTTGCAACATTGGGCATGATGACGGCTATCAGGGGGTTTGGATTTGTTGTTTCGAAAGGGGCAACTATATTTAATCCGCCACCAAATTTTCTATGGCTGGGTGGTGGTAAACTGGGTCCAATACCAATTCCTATTATTGTAATGCTGATTGTTTTCCTGATAATGCTATTTATACAGGAAAGAACCACATTTGCAGTCCACTACTATGCTATAGGTGGAAACAGCATAGCTGCTCATCTTTCAGGTATAAATGTTCAGAATTATATCATTATCCTTTTCATGATATCAGGCTTGCTTGCAGGTCTTGGAGGAGTAATTAGTGCTTCACGTATAGGGGTTGGTACAGGCAACCTTGGAACAAACCTCGAATTTGATGTTATAACTGCGGTAGTTGTCGGCGGAACAAGTATTTTTGGAGGTATAGGAAACGTACAGAGGACTATATTGGGTGCGCTTATAATCGGTGTAGTAGCAAATGGTATGATTATCATAAATTTAAATACTTTTTACCAGATGATTGCAAAGGGGCTTATATTGATAATAGCAGTCGGTGCCGAAACTGTAAGACATAAACGGGCTTTTTAGCGTATGCCTGGTGAGTGATGCACTGCAAATTAATACAATTATTTAGAGAATAGTTTAATTTTTAACAAGAGATCAATAAAGTCATTGGTTAAATTAAATATTAAATTGTAAATTTTGAAAGGAGATAATATGTTAAAAGTCGGTATTTCAGGTTACCAGATTTGGTACCATTCAATAGTATTTGCAGAAGAAATCCAGAAATCAAAAAGCATGAAGGTGGTGAGTGTTTTTGATGAGAATCCAGAGTTTGCCAAAAGACTGGGTGAAGCTGCTGGAGGAGTAAAGGTATTTACTGATATTGATGAATTCATTGAGTCAGGGATCGATATGATAATAATGGCCGGGCTTCCATCAAAAAAACTTAATGAAATCAAAAAATATGCTGCTGCAAAAAAGCATATTCTTATCGACAAACCTGTTTCCATCACTTCAGATGATGCTCTTGAAATAGCCAATTTATGCAATAAAGAAAAAGTCAAAGCAATGATCGGGTATAATCTGCACTGGTCCCAGGCAATGAGGCAGGCTCACGATATACTGAGGGAAGGAAAACTCGGTAAACCTGTCTATGCGTTTTTTGCTTATGATGGACCCATGTTGCAGGAAACTGAATGGAGCACAAAGCCAGGTTGGCTGATGGATCAGAAAGAAAACATGAGTTATTGGTTCATTCATGTAGACCATGGCATAGATATTTTAATGTGGCTTCTTGATGCCAAATACACTGATGTATATGCCCAAATACAAAATATAGCAAGTCCTCAATATGCTAGCACAGACTGGGGGGTTGGCTTATTTACCATGGATAATGGAGTAAAGGCTATATTGAAATGTGATGGTATAGCACCTGCACCTTTCGAGATATTAAATATCAGGATAATTTGTGAGGATGGAGGACTGGTCTTTGATTATTTTCCGTCACCAAAGCTCCAGGTATCAGGTAAAAAATTGAGCTGGGGCAAGGTCTGGGAATATGATTTCAAAGATGATCTGAGGACTGGAATGGCAAAAATGGCTGAAGAATTTGTCTCCTATGTTATAGAAGATAAGCCTGTCCCAAAATATCAAAGTGTTGAGATAGCGGGTTATAGATTATTAAAGGCAGCTGAGATTGCCCATAAATCAAATGACCTTAACAAGCATTTAAAAATTAGTTATGAAGTCTAATATTATAGCTGGTAAAAAAATTAAAAAATAATCATAAAGTTCTAAAAAGGGTAAAAAGTTGTACATGAAATAGTACACGAAATAGTATTGACAATATTTTTGTTTTTTTTTAGAATTAC
>JAMDDL010000073.1 GCA_023488645.1 Actinomycetota bacterium
TGTCTTATTTGATGAAAACTTCGTAAACCTAAATTATAATGATTTTCTGGTACAAGGAAAAGATATTTATATAAAACTTTATGATAATAGCATTTTACAAGAAAAATTCAACAGAAATTCTTAGAAAAATAAAATGCAATTAAACCATATTGACGTTTGTTTCACTTTTAAAAACTTTCTTTGAATACATTATATATTTTATTCTTCATAGTAAAAGATATGGTTCTGCTAATAATTTTTATTTTAACTTTAAACGTATAAATATATATAAAATTAAAATTAATTATTACGAGAAAAATATTTTAATTATCGTATGATTTGAGATAAAATTACTTGACATTATTATAAAATATTATATTATATACGTATAAATAAAAATAAATCCTAATTAATAAAATATTTAATTTTTAGTCAATAATATCCATAAGTTAAATTTCTCAAAGGATTTTATAAGTGTAAAGGAAAAAACTTGGGAAAATCTAAACAAGCTACAATGAAAGATGTCGCAAAATTAGCAGGAGTATCACAGCCTACAGTATCGCATTTTATAAATGGCACAGCTCCTGTATCGCATACAGTCGCAGAAAAAATGCAAAAAGCAATAAAAGAATTGGGCTATATGCCTAATGCTCTGGCAAGGAATTTAAAACAGGAAAGAACAAATACTATAGGTTTAATAATTCCCGATATAGATAATGGTTACTATACTGAAATAACTAAAAATGTTGAAAAAAACCTAAGGGAACATGGTTTTATAACATTTTTGTGTAACACTTTTTATGATGAAAGACTTGAGAAGCTGTATATAAATTCTTTAATCCAGCAAAAAGTTGCAGGTATTGTAATAGGATATGGTCTTATAGGTAAAAAGGCATACGAAGATGTTTGCAAATTTGAGATACCGGCGATTTTAATGGATGACAAGGTAGAGGATGATGAATTAAATATACCTTCTGTGGAAGTAAATAATTTTACTGGAAGCAAGTTAGCTGTTGAGCACCTCTATAATATTGGAGCTAAAAAAATATGTTATGCCAGTGAACCGTTATTTAACAGAACCTCGAACTTAAGATTCGAGGGTTTTAAAAAGGCTATGAAAGAATTTGGATATGGAGAAAATGACAGCTTCATTTGCATAGAAAACAATCAATATAACAAGATAGAAATGGGATACAACATTGGAGCTCAAATTCTTTTAAACAATAACATAGATGCTGTTTTTGCCAGTTCTGATCAACTGGCTTTTGGCATTATTCAAAGACTCAAGGAACATAATGTCAGTATACCTGATGAGATTGCAATAGTAGGCTATGATGATATTCAATTATCAAAACTTGTGACTCCAATGCTGACAACTGTTTCTCAACCCAAATATTTCATGGCGAAAAAAGGTGTTGAAATACTTCTAAAGATGATTAATGGGGAACCTCTAACGAAGAAGCTTTTCTTATTGGAACCTTCATTGATAATAAGGGAATCTACAATGATGAAAGTAGAAAGATCGACCGGATCTAATCCTAATAATAAAAATTAATAATTATCAATTTATGTTGAAATAGTAAAGTAAGAAAATAGATTACTTTGATCCATACAAATATCATTTCCCTGAAATTGTAATTAAAGAGGGAAAGGAAATGTTTTAATTATATAAATCCTGAAGAATTTATACATAAATATTTATTATTTATTGTAATTTTCAATAAATGAGGTAAAGATTGTATGGCTGATACTGAAATCAAAAGAAGCTTGCGGATAAAAAGTTTTAATTTCATTTCTTATATTAAATCCTCAAGAGAGGTGCTGCTTGGCTTAATCATAATTGTAGCCTTCATACTATTAAGTCTGTTTCTTCCTAATTTTTTCTCAAAATCAAATTTATTAAGCATATTAATGGGAATATCTTTAAGCACCATAATAGTTATTGGAGTTACAGTAGTTATGGTCTCTGGTATGGTTGACTTGTCTGTCGGTTCTATATATGCATGTGCAGCATATGCAGTAGCAATTCCAATGAGACAAGGTTTACCTATTTGGTTAGCAATACTAATAGGTTTAGCTACGGCACTTGCATGGGGTAGTCTAAATGGATTTTTAATCAGCAAGATAAAAGTGAACTTCTTGATTGCTACACTTTCAACTATGTTTATGGCAAGAGGCGTGGTTTATATTCTTTCAAGCGGTAGGGTTGTATCGGGATTTCCTAAATCTTTTTTAACTTTTGGCCAGGGCAGTTTTTTAGGCATATCTTCTCTCATCTGGATAGCAATTATTAGTATTCCCATAGCAGACTTACTCTTACATGAGATAGTAAGCATTCGCCAGTTCTATAGATTAGGTGGAAATGAAACTTCGGCAAGACTTGCAGGTATAACTGTTGACAGGCTTAAATGGGCTGCATTCATAACAAGCGGATTATTAGCCGGACTGGCGGGAATTTTATCAATTTCCAGATTTGGAGCTGCGATGGCGCTAATGGGTGAGGGAGAGGAATTGCAAGCTATTACTGCATGTGTAATCGGAGGTTGCACATTACGTGGCGGGAAGGGCTCAGCAATCGGTTCTTTTTTGGGGCTTATTTTTTTAGCTTTAGTAAAGGATGCGATGGTTTTAATGTATATTTCAGTTTTTTATCAGAGATTCATAATGGGAGCAATTTTGGCAATTGTTGTTTCTATTGACCAATTAACCCGTAGAAAGCAGGAGAGTTAGTTTAACATGGAAGAGAATAACTATTTTTTAGTAAGAATGAAAAATATCGCAAAAAGTTTTGGAACTGTTCAGGCTTTAAAGGGAGTTAATTTCGAAGTATATCCTAAAGAAATTGTTGGGTTAATAGGTGACAATGCTGCTGGTAAATCAACATTGATGAAAATTTTAGTTGGAGCATATCATTATGATGAAGGTGAAATATACATTGAAGGTAAGAAAAAATTTATTGATAATCCCAAGATAGCAAGAGAATTAGGAATCGGTATCATTTATCAAGATTCAGGTTTAATTGGATGTGCAAGTGTAGATGAAAATATTTTT
>JAMDDL010000106.1 GCA_023488645.1 Actinomycetota bacterium
TCCTATTGTTGAAGCCGGCCAGGTTTTATAATCAGCAATAATACCTTTTTCTTCTCCGGGTAAATTTACTCCCGTATAATTGCCGAAACCATATTTTACTATACTTTCATAATATAATTTACTGCCCATTGAAAGAGCAACTGTTACAGCTCCTATATTACTGGAATATTTAATTATATCCTTTAATGAATAATCCACTGCATAAGTTCTATGTATTTCCTTGATTATTCTGTCTCCCACTTTTATTGAAGGCGCCAGATGAAATACCTGTGTGCTGCTGACAGTGTTATTATCAAGGGCAGACGAGATATTTACAATTTTAAAAGTAGAACCTGGTTCATAAGTATATGAAATTCCAAGATTATTATAATACTGCGGATTGACATCCGCATATTTATTTAAATCAAAAGTGGGATATTGCGCCAGAGCATATATCTCTCCTGTTTTCGGATTCATTAATATTGCAACAGCTTTTTCTGATTTATACTCCTGTGCTACTTCTCTTAATTTTGTTTCAGCATAAAATTGAATTTGTGAATCAATAGTCAGGATTATATCACTACCATCGACAGGCGGACTGAAATTTTCTTCATTTGTTTGTATTATTTGTCCAAACACATCTTTTTGCGCAGTTAAAGTTCCATCAATACCTTTTAAAATATCCTCATAATTTAATTCCAGACCTGACAAGCCTGTATTGTCTGTTCCCGTAAAGCCAATTAATGTACTGCCAAGATTATTTTGAGGATAAAATCTTTTTGCCTCATTTTCCACATAAATTCCCTCGAGCTTCAGATTTGCTATTCTTTCCGCATCCTTTGAATTTATTTTTCTTGCAATATATAAAAATCCCACATCCTTGTCTGAAAGCTTCTTTTCCAGATCGGATTTATCAAGTAATAAAATTTTACTTATCTCCTGTGCTGCTTTTGCAGGTTCCTTTATTAATTTTGGATTAGCTGTTATTGTTTTTTCAATCAAGCTTGAAGCAAGCTCAATTCCGTTTCTATCAATAATTTTTCCTCTTCTTGATTTAAGAGAAAAATTATCCTTATGCTGGTAATCAGCCTGGAGGATATATCTACCGGCAGAAATATATTGTATTTCAACCAGCTTGTAAATTATAAAACCAAATGCAGCTAAAAATAAAAAAAACAGGAAAAAAATTCTTATCCTGTTTGCTTTGGTATTATCTTCTCTTATCATTTTAACTTATGGTATAAAAAATGTTAAAATTCCTTCCGACACTACCATTAATACATCTTTAATATTTTTTACAATTAAAATAAAATTTAATCCATTGTAAGGTTTATTGCTGTCATCTGACTCCAGTTCAGATATGACAGCACCGTCAGCAGTTTTGCTGTAAATAATATCAAGTTTTTTTAAATTTATATGATTTTCATTTGCTGTTTCGTCCTGTGTTAAATTTTTTTTGCTTTCAATATTAGCTGCAGCTGCTTCATCTTTACCATTTCCTGTTTCTTCCTTTTCTCCATAATAAATGCTGCCGGCAATTCTTGAAGGAGATTTAAGTTCGGATATTTTCAGATTCAGTCTGTCTGATCTTTCTTTTTCAGAAGAAATCAGCTGATTTAAATTTAAAATCTTTTTATTATAATTCATATTCTGGATTTGAAGTCCGATATTAATCATTACTCCAATGCACAGGAAAAATATTACTACGAGCATTATAGGAAAAATCCCTGAATTGTAATATAAAAAATAATCTTTTTTAGGACTTTTTATATTATTATTAATTAATTTTAATACAGGTTCAGCAGCCAGTTCCTGTTGTTCTTGTTTCACACTATTAAACATTTTTTATATCATCGCCTTATAATTTTTTAATAGCTCTAAGCTTTGCACTTGATGCTCTTTTATTTTCAGCTATTTCAGCAAGAGTTGGTTTTACTACCCTTCTTGTCAATATTTCTGCTTTTTTTTCTGCACCACACATACAGACAGGTAAATCTGCAGGGCAGATACACTTACCGCTGAAATTAATAAATTTATTTTTTACTATTCTGTCTTCAAGAGAATGATAAGAAATGATTGCCATCTTTCCGCCCTTATTTAAAACTTCAAAACCGTCATCAATGGCTTCTTCAAGATTGTCAAGTTCCCTGTTTACTTCTATTCTTATTGCCTGAAAAATTCTTTTTGAAGGATGACCTCTTTTACTAAACTTTTCCTTAGCCGGTATTGATTTTTCAATAATTTCACTTAGCTCGCCTGTAGTTTCAACCGGTTTTTTCTTTCTCCAAAGAATTACATTTTCAGCTATCCTTTCACTATATTTTTCCTCACCAAATTTAAAAAAAATTTCCTTCAGCTTTTTACTGCTGTATTCGTTTACTATATTAAAAGCAGAAACAGGATTATCTTCATCCATCCTCATATCCAATTTCTCATTTCTGATATAGCTGAACCCTTTGCCGGACCTGTCTATTTGAAATGAAGACAATCCGAGATCAAGTAAAAAACCATCCAGACTACTTACATTAAAACTATTAATAATTTTTTTAACATCAGCAAAATTACCTTTTGCAAGATAAACATTCCTGTAATCTTTAAATAGTCTGGCGGCGGTGCTGACAGCCTGGCTGTCTTGATCAACTGCAATTAATTTGCCTGTGGGGGCAATGGCTTTTAATATTGCTAATGAATGGCCCGCACCGCCAAGTGTTCCGTCAAAAACAACATCTCCCGGCTTTAGATTCAGATATTCTAAAACCTCTTTTAAAAGAACAGGTATGTGTATTTGCTCTAACTTCATTTATTTTTAATCGGCTTATCGCTCCGAGTTAAAAATCAAAATTTAAAATCCCAAATCTTCAAAAGCTTTTTTGCTGCCGGTAAATTTCTCATCAGCAGATTTTGAATAACTTTCCCAAAACTGTCTTGACCATATTTCCGCCCTTGTGGAAACACCTACAAGGACTACATCTTTTTTTAATTCGGCAAACTCTGCCAGACTCTTGTCTATTTTTATTCTTCCCTGCGCATCAATAACTTCCTCATGAGCAGATTTAAAAAACCATCTTGAAAATTCCTGATTAATTTTCGTAACAGGCAGTGCAGTTATCCTTTTTACCAACTCCGTCCAGTTTTCAATGGAATATAAAAAAAGGCATTTCTCATCATATCCCTTTGAAATTATTGCAATGTTTTTTGAAAGGTTTTCTCTAAATTTTACAGGGATAAATAATCTGCTCTTATTGTCTAAACTTCTTTGATATTCCCCTAAAAACATTTTTTTATTTTTAGCTGTTTTTTACTTTTAGTGGATTTAAACTGTTATTTTATGGGATTTATATATCAAATTCCTCCACTTTTCCCCACATTACACCATAAAAATATAACAATATATATAATTTGTCAAGATTATTTTTATTTTTTTAAAGGAAAGTATTAAAAAATAAATTAATAATTTTTTATAGAATTAAATATTCTAAGGAAGCATTTCAGATTCATTATTAAAAACAAATTATTAGATAGGCGGCTAGATGTTGAGAAAACCGTATGAAGGCTGAGCGGGCAAGGTTCCTCTCTTAGAGAGGAGAGCGAAGCCTGAAATCCGAGCAAACTTTGACTCGCTGGGGCAAAGTTTGCGTGTTTTAGAAACACCCAGCCGCCGATTCTTACAGCCTTACTTTTCCCAATATTAAAAAAAGGAAATGCTAACTTAATTTTTTAAGCTTCCCTCATCTTCTTTTAAGTCAATTTCACTTACTTCAAGCTTACCGTTTACTGATCTTGTAAGTTCTTCTATCTTTTTTTCTGCTTCGTTTAATTTTTTAAGGCAATATTCAGAAAGCTTAACCCCTGTCTCAAATTTTTCCATAGCACTGTCAAGGGAAATATTCTCATCTTCCAGATCTTTTACAACTTCTTCAAGCTTAAGTATGGCTTGTTCAAATGATAACTTGCTGATATCCATGTTTTTCCTTTATTAAATGATTTTTAATAGCTTTTTAATATATAAAATTAATAATATTAATCAAATCTGAAATCTTTTATACTGCAGGAATCTTTTCTTATTATTTTTGATTGCAGGGAACCGTCCTTTAAGAAAATTAATGCCAGTTCATCAATATTTATATCATTTATGCTTTTAATTATTTTATGTGTCTTTTTATTCTTAACTATTGAAAAACCTCTTTTTAGAATATTTACAGGATTTGAAGAACTCATTTTTTCAATAATAACTTCAAGCCTGTTTCTTTTAAAAACAAGAATCGAATTTAAATTATTTTTTAAAAATATGAATCTATTATTTAAAAATGTCTTCCTGCTGCTGATTTTACCGGTTAAATTTTTTAAACTTACTTTAGCATTTATAATTTTAAACTTGTTCTCATTTATTTTTACAAGATTTCTGCAATTATTTTTTAAAGACCTGTTCATGTCATCATACTCCTGCCATAAAGGATTTAAAATGGTTTCAGGATGCATAAAAATTTTTCTTTGTCTTAAAAAATTTAATTCTCTTTTATATAAAAATAATTTTTGCGTTATAAGATTAAAAAGTTTCCTAATGTTTTTATGTATTTTTTGCTTTTCTTCCTGTTTATTTAAAATAACAAGCTCGGCAGCATGTGTTGGTGTGGCTGCTCTTTTGTCTGAAACAAAATCACAAATTGTAAAATCAGTTTGATGCCCAACTCCTGATATAATGGGGATTTCACACTTAAAAATTCTTCCGGCAAGGTCTTCATTATTAAATGGAGCAAGATCTTCAAAGGAACCCCCTCCGCGCGCTATAATTATCACATTAACCCCGTATTCCTCAAAATCATCAATAGCTCTGCATATTTCCTGAGCAGCTTCATTTCCCTGAACCGGTGTATTTCGTATTATCAGATGATAATTATCATATCTTTTATTTAAGATCTTAACGATATCTCTTATTACCGCACCACTTTTTGAAGTTATTACTCCAATTCTTGAGGGAAGCAATGGAATAGACTTCTTATTTTCTTCATCAAATAATCCCAGACTTCGCAATTTTTCCTTTAGCTGTTCAAAAGCAATCAGCAAATTTCCTTTTTTAACTGGTATTACATCATATGCAATAATTTGATACTCGCTTCTTTTATCATATATGCTTACATAACCATTGACATACACATGAAGTCCGTCTTCAGGATTAAAAATCAGATTTCTGCAGTTGTTTTCAAACATTGCAACTTTAATCGTCGAATGTTCATCAACAAGTGAAAAATACATATGTTTTTTATTGGGATAAGCAAAATTGGATATTTCGCCTTCAATCCAAATATTGGAATAAGTACTTTCAATATTATTTTTAATTTCAAAATTTAATTCACTTACTTTATAAATTTTAGTACTGACAGGTACTGCAGATTCCATAAGATTAATAATTAACTCAAATTTTTTAATAAATTATCAGCATGTTTTTTATGACAAGCATTAATTAAATCCTGTTTTGCTGATTAAGCAGTTTCGTTTTTAAAAAAAATTGTATCTGATAAAAATTTTTACAATGACATAGCCGCAAAATAAAATTTCAAATACTGTCATAATTATATTTAAAATATTATCAAAAGTATTTGTTTTTTGCTTGAAATATTCAACAGGGCTTTTAAAAAATAATTGCAAATTTGGAAAGAATTTAAACAAGGTATATATATTATAACCTGCCAGAATAGAAGCACTAATAATGAGGATATAATCTTTTAATATAAAAACTGAAAAAATAAAATAACTAATTTCAATTAAGCTTAGAGCAACAATTATCAGCACAGGAAACATCAGATTAACTGAAAATCTACCTGATTTTTCATCTTCAGGAAAAATGTTTTCAACTTTCCTGAAATTTTCTGCTGTTATTTCACTGTGATTTGTGTTTAATATTGTTCTTATACTTAAAATATGCAGAGTTACAAGAATAAATGAAAAAATTAATAAAAATGTCATTTTTTAATTATATCTCTAATACCAAATATATATAAGAGGAAATTATCCTGAATTTTATTTTTCTGAAGATTTACCTTCCTGCTCTTTTTTAGCAGTCTGACTGTCTTTTATTTCTTTTCCGGCTTCTTTAGCAGTTTCTTTTTGTGGAGTTTTTTCTGAAGCCATCTTCATTCCTGAACCATAGTCAGTAGAATAAAAACCTTTGCCCTTAAAAACAATTCCTACCGGTGAAAAAATTCTTAAAGCTTCACTGCCGCAATCACTGCATATTATCTTATCCATGCTTCCTGATTTTTCGAATTTTTCAAAAATTTTTTCACAATTGTTACATTTATAACAGTAAATTGGCATAATTATTATAACTCCTCCTTAAAATATCTAAAAAATATATATTATTAAATAAGTTAAGTCAAATTAAAAATATTAAAATATTAAAAAATATAAATTAGATTTTGTTGATTTATCAGGATTAGGTAATCTTAAAAATAAGAAAACAGGAAGACGGCTGATGAATGCAAATATTTTACTTAATGCAGAAAAAGCAAAATTAAAAAATTTTGTAACGCTGTTAAGGAAAATTATTTAGCTACATGAACTGAAAATTCTTCTTTTACTCTTTGAAACATTAAATCCATAACTTTACTTATTGTATTATCAAGATTATTGTTATCGATTATTTTTACTTTGTTTTTTTCTGAAAGTTCTTCAATATACCCTTGAATTAACCTGATATTCTTCAGATATCTTAAATACTTCCTTACCGGCCTTGATCCCTGTGTCTCATAAGTCCTTTTAATAAAATGCTCTCTGTGCAGATTTTCATCTTTTACCACGATAACAAAATTTTCAACAACAGCCTTATTAAAAAATTCCCTGATATTAAAAAATCCCGGAACTATATGAGCACCTTCAATAATTGTATCAGTCCTTTCTTCAACGCTTCTTTTAATTATGGCTTCTATGCCTACATTTACAGCCATAACCTGTTCTCTGAAACCAAGAATAACAGGATTTACTCCTGTTGGTGGCAGGGAAAGATATTTATAAGCATTATATGAAGAACCCTGCAAGGGACGGATAAGTTTGTCGGAAATTGAGGTTCTCATTATTTCTCTGATGGCATCAGTGGAAACAACCCTTGAAATATTCAGTCTGTTTGAAATGATGGTTGCAACCGTTGACTTTCCTGCTCCAGTTGAACCTCCTATAAGAATAATTATAGGTTTTTTTAATTTCCCTACCGACTGCCACAATAAATACTTTTCTGCATATTCAAGATTTACTTTATCCTTTATAAATCTGAACACAAGAGCCCTTAATTCCTCAAGAGGAATGAATGTTACTTTATTTTTTATCAGATATTCCTGAATATCGAGTGCAATCCTATGGGATACAATTATATCCAGACCGGTTATAGCTATCGAATTAGCAAGGATACCCTTTGAAAAAGGAAGACCCCCTTTTTTTCTGTCAGATATGACAATCATATTAAATTCTTCATTTTTATCAGCCATGTTCTCCTTTGAAACCTTATCTATTTATTTTAGTTAGTATTTACTTTTTCATCTATGAAAACAAATTATTGGATCGATGGTTGGGTATTGAGAAAACCGTTTGAAGGCTGAGCGGGCAAGGTTCCTCTCTTTAGAGAGGAGAGCGAAGCCTGAAATCGAGCAAGCTTTGACTCGCAGGGGCAAAGCTTGCGTGTTTTCGAAATACCTAGCCGTCGATTCTTGTAGTCTTACTATTGTCTCTATCACGAGATTGAAAATGAATTCTTTATTTTATTATACAAATCTCTTAAATCCTTTATGAATGTCTTTTTATTATCAATTATTCTTGGAATATTGTTCATATATATTATTTCCTTTCCGGATTTTATGGCAAAATCAGTAACAATATCTACGGAAGCAGCTTTCAGCTCTGTGAGAACAGTATCAAAATTGCTGAAATATTCCAAGTCTTTTTTAAGCAGGGGACGGTTGGATAAATTAAATGTCATGCCGGTTACAAAACAACCATAATTTCTTTCAATATATTTTCTTATTTTTTCTTCTATTACATTTTTTGCCGTCATAGCAATTATAACTTTTTTATCTTTTAGACTTTCAAGCGGAAGTGGTCTGAATATTGATTTATAAATTTTTGCATTCGGATTATATATCTTTATATTATCCTCAAGAATTTTGATTTTTCCTGTATCTGAAACAGGTTTTTCACAATTTGTCAGTATTATAATGTCTGACATCAATATCCTGTATATTCCCATATACCCCACTATATCTTTCCATTCCTGATTTGCCCCGATGATACATATATTTACATTTGCTTTTGCATCAGGAAGCGATGCACCGCTTCCTTCAAGAATAATCAGATCCGGATTTATACGGTCAGCTATTCTGGCTCCTTCAATAACATTGGATAAGAATACCTTTCCCCCAAAACCGCCGCCACACCTCCTGCACCCTACCGTAGTTATTTTACTCATGAGTGCATCTTCTATATAATCAGAAGAAGCATGCAATCCATTTTTGCTTAAAGATAAAAGATATTCCGGTGTGATGTTTATTTCTTCACCTTTCAGCAGTAGAGGTTTTCGGGGACCTCCCCTTCCCATAGCTACTACTGCAACCTTTATTCCAATACTTTTAAATATATTGGCAATATAAGAGCTGATAGCAGTCTTCCCTATTCTTTTACCGGTGCCAATTATTGAAATTGAAGGATTTTCAGTATGATATTTGCTTTCCTCATATCTGAATAAAAAATCAGGACCCATATAACTTGCCTTTTTATAAAAACAATAAGATGCAATTTTCATCCGGATTTGATAATTAACAACAGGCTCATCACTTAAATCATAAACAATATCGGGTTTAAAGTAATCAAGTGCAACCGGAAAATCCTTTTGAAAATAATTTATGGGAAAAACTTCATCATCAAAAAAATCGCTGAATCTCCCGGATGTAATTTTCTCTGTTCCGCCTAAAAAAATAATTCCGCAAAACCTGCCGCGAAATTTATTTTTTAATATATTTATTGCATCAAGTGTTATTTGAGGGTAATGTTCTCCGTCTATAATAACTGCAAGCTTTTTAAAATTATTACCTGGACTATTTAATAAATTTAGCACTTAACCTTTCCTTTACCGGGTTTCTTTTAATACCTTCAATTTTTTCAATTTTATCAAAAGGAAACCTTCTGAAAATATCAATTTTGTCATCATAAATATATATTATGTTATAATTTGGTTCGATTTTTCCTCTTAACCTCAAGCATGATACGGTTCCTGCAGTAATCATAAGAAGGTCTTCCATTCTCCATATATAAGGAACATGCTTGTGACCGCAAAGAACAAGGTCAACATTTGAATCTACAAGAACTTCCATAACATCTCCGGCATCATTAACTATATTTCTTTCTCTTCCTGTATTGGGTACGGGAAGTAAATGATGGTGCATGGCAAATATTTTAAAAGTTCCAATATCAGGTATTCCTAAAAATTCGCTTTTAATCCATTTATAATATTCCCTGCCAATCTGACCATTATCCAGATCCGGTTCACTTGAATCTGCTGCAACAATTTTTATCTTATTATAGTCAAATGATCTGTATCTTTCCCCGTAAATATCTTCAAAATGAATATAGCCGACATTTCTTGAATCATGATTTCCGGGCTGAACAATCAGATTCTTGCATTTGAACGGTGCGAGATAATTTTTTACTGTATCATATTCTCTTCTGAATCCGTTTGCAGTTAAATCCCCTGTAATAATCACAATATCAGGATTTAATTCGTTTATTTCATCTATTGCTCTTGTAAGCAGACTTGGTACAAAATGTACTTCTCCTACATGAATATCAGAAATCTGAACTAAAATAACAGGTTTATTTTTATCAACCATAAAATCCCCTTCCGGAATATTTCAGACATATGTTATTGATTAAATTAATCAAATTTTAATTAATTTTAATTTGTTTAAAACATCGTAGTAACTTTTTTCTCCTCTTAAAATTCTTGCACATGCATTAAAGAAACTATCATTATTTTTAATAAGTTTATAATAAAAAACTGGAGATGAAAAAAATATTTTTGAAATCAGTACGGAATTTCTGATATTTTTATAAATTTCTTTGTTTATTTTTTCAAAGTAATCAGAAAATTTAAAATTTGAACTTGAAAGTGCATTAGCTATACATTCAAAAGCAATATTTGAACTAAAAATTGCATTATACAAACCTTCTCCTGTAAAACCGTCACCCAGTCCTGCGGCATCACCGGTTACAAGGATTCTTATATCACATAAAAAAGTTCTTTGTGTCCTGACCGGTATCATAAAAGCATTTATCTTATACTTCAGTTCCGGCTTTTTATTACAATAACTTTCATCATGTATATGTATGTTATTTTTATGACTGTATTTTATGTTATTCATTAATACGTTCCTGAAAAAATTTTGTTCATTAAAAACAAAAGGATATTTTTTCACAAACCATATAAGGTATTTTTTTAGATACAGGGCATCTTTTATAGGACCACCGTCCCCGATTGACAGACAATCCTTTTTTGGAAAAACCCAGAGATATCCCTTTTGCATTCCACCAAAATCAAGAATTATGCTGTCGTCACTTGAAGGATAAGAAACTGCATTATTTAAAGGTGCTTCAATTTCATAACCGATGATTTTACGCACATTTTTATCTTTGTTCAGTTTTTTTGAAATGGTACTTACTGCACCGTCAGCTCCAACTAAAATTTTGCTTAAATAATTATTTTTTTCACTATAAACTTTAACTCCATCATTATTTATTTCAAAATTTTTGACTTTTTCATTGAAATTAATGATGCAGCCTGAAGCAATTGCTTTTTTTGCCAGAAAATCATCCAGTTTTCTTCTGTCAAGTGTATAAATTAGTGGTTCATGATATTTTTTATAAAATACGTCCCTTAATTTTCTTGAGAAATAAATCCCGTAAATTTTTCTTTCAATTACTTCATTAATATCAAAAGGCAAAAGCTGAAGAGTTTTCCACTGAATACCTCCGGCACAAACTTTATATCTGGGGAAATTTTCCTTTTCAAGGATTAAGGTATTAATATTATTTTTTGATAAAAGATATCCCAGCACACTACCGGAAGGACCTGCTCCCGATATTATTACATCATAGACTTTTTCCATGTGCAAATTTTATAAAAAACAAACATAAAGCACAATAACTGATTTATATTGTGCTTTATGTTAAAAAATATTATTGAAAATTATTTAAAACAATATATTTGCAGAATTTTAAAGATTCAAGCAAATATTAATCTACATTATTAAAAACTTTATGCATAAATTTTTAAATATATGCTTGTTCGGTATCCTTATTAAACAAGTGAATTGTATCAAGATCAACAAAAAGTGTCAGCGATTCTCCGAATTTAGCCTTGCTTCTCGGATTTACCCTTGCAGTCATAAGTACACCTTCAATATCAATATACGCATAAATTTCAGCACCCATAGGCTCTGTTACTTCAACATTTGCTGTTATTGTATTTAAAGGATTAGCTCCCTGAACAAAAGCGCTGTCTTCAAGATGTTCGGGTCTGATACCAAGAATTACTTCCTTGCCGATAAGATTATTATCATTAATTACTTTTCTAATCTTTTCAGGTGTTTCAAGCTCAAAAGTTTTATTCTTTAATGTATATTTATCTGTTACAGTTACATCCAGAAAATTCATTGCAGGACTTCCTATAAAACCTGCTACAAATATATTGAGAGGATGATCATAAACTTCCTGCGGTTTACCTATCTGCTGGACCAGACCATTTTTCATGATTATCATTCTGTCAGCCATTGTCATTGCTTCAGTCTGATCATGTGTAACGTATACGATGGTTGCATTCAGTCTTTTATGCAGTTTGGCGATTTCTGTTCTCATCTGTACTCTTAACTTTGCATCAAGATTTGAAAGAGGTTCATCCATTAAAAATACCTTAGGATTTCTTACAATCGCTCTTCCAAGTGCAACTCTTTGCCTCTGTCCACCTGATAATTGTTTGGGTCTTCTTTTAAGCAACTCCTGAATTGAAAGAATTTTCGCAGCTTCATTAACTCTTTTTTCAATTTCACATTTAGGAGTCCTCCTTAGCTTAAGCCCGAAAGCCATATTGTCATAAACATTCATGTGAGGATAAAGAGCATAATTCTGAAAAACCATAGCGATGTCCCTGTCTTTTGGTGGAACATCGTTAACTTTCCTGTCCCCAATGTAAATCTCACCCTTTGTAATTTCCTCCAACCCCGCTATCATACGGAGTGTGGTCGTCTTGCCGCATCCTGACGGCCCTACAAGGACCACAAATTCCTGATCTTCAATTACCGTATTCATTTCATTTACGGCAATTACATCCTCAAACCTTTTCATTAAATCCTTAAGTACTACTCTTGCCATTTAATTCCTCCAAAAACTTGAGTTAATAATAATTAGTGTTTAATTATAAAAGAAATTATCATTATTTTCTATACATAGATATATAATTCATCCCGTACGGATCTCTTCCCGCAAGAAAATCAGCAGCTTTAACGGCGGGTGCAAGGCTTTTCATTAAAACATCTGTTATGGGAGCGCATAACCCAGCCATTATTGCCATTATTATAAATGTTATATTTAAAAATTCCCTGTCCGGCATGCCGAAACTGATATTTGAAAAACCGCCGGTAGTTGAAACTCCGAATTCTTTAACTATCATTTTCATAGTATCAAGACAAACCCTGCCTGCATTCTGATCTGTTGCTGCGCCCATTACAAGAGGATCAAATACAAGATTTTCACTTTTTATTCCAATTGACTGCGCTTTTGTTACTATTTTTTTTGCAATTTCAAACCTTACCATTGGATCATTTGAAATACCTCTGCTATCCATAGTAAGGCAAATTACAGCAGCACCGCTTTCTTTTACCAGCGGCAGCATGTATTCCATTGAAGATTCTTCTCCATTTACTGAATTTATCAGAACTTTATAGGAAGAACATACATTTAAAGCTGCCTCAAGGGCTTTATGGTTTGCTGAATCAATACATATGGGCCTGTCGGTAACCTCCATTACCTTTTTTACAGCTTTTGGGAGCAGGTCTACCTCGTCAACTCCAACTGCACCAACATTTACATCTATTATATGAGCACCTGCTTTGGTTTGCTCTATTGCATCTTTTTCAACTATGTCAAGTTTGCCTTGTTTAAGTTCTTCTGCCAGAGATTTTCTTCCTGTAGGATTAATTCTTTCAGCAATAAATACGGTTGGAAGACTTTGCCCGAATTTTACCTCACAATTTTTTCCTGTAAGTATGGTTTCCATTGTTATTCCTCTTTCTATTTATTATTTTATATATGAAAATACAAATTTTTATTTTATTTCAAATCAAACAAATCAGCTAAATAAATTTTTAGCTTAATTCTTCTGATAAATTAAGCGCATACTTTTTATATAAAGCTATAAACAAATCAGTAAACTTCTTATTTATTTCAGGAAGAGACATTGAAACTCTTATATAGTCTGGGAAACCAAGAAAATTTCCATCTCTTATCATATAACCATTCTTCAGCAGTTCCTCAATTATTTCAGGAGTTCTACCGCCAGTCTTAATCAAAACAAAATTTGAAAATGATTGTACAAATGGAATTCCGGATTCTTTAAGCCTTCTGCAAAATTTATAGCGTTCACTGATTATTATTTTAACATTCCTGTTTATATTATCTTCATCTTCCAGTGATATTACCGCTGCTATCTGAGCAATTGAGTTTACAACAAAGGGCTGCATAATTTTTGATATATTTGAAATTAACTCACTGTCTCCAATACCATATCCAATCCTTAAACCTGCAATTCCAAATACTTTGGAAAATGTTCTCATTATTATCAAATTATCATGTTTTCTGATATAATTTAGTGAATCAAACCTGTCATTTTCAGGTACAAATTCCACATAAGCTTCATCAAGCACAATCAGTATATCATTATTTATATTATTTAAAGCATAATCAATTTCCTGCTTTGTCAGTATTGATCCGGTAGGATTGTGCGGACTGGTTAAAAAAATTATTGCCGTATCATTATCGATACTTTTTATTATTGACTTAATATCCTGCCTGTATTCTAAAAGCGGAACTTTTATAACTTTGGCTCCGTTCTTTAATGCAGATTTTTCATAAGTGAGAAAAGTAGGGTCAGGGACAATAACATTTTTACCGGTGTCCAGTATTGCATCACAAACCATTTCTATTATCTGATCTGTGCCATTGCCAAAAATTATTGAATCTCCGCTTATTCCCAGTTTCTTGCTTAATTTTTTTCTTAACTGTCTGCAATAACTGTCAGGATAATAATTTATATCTGACATTCCTTTTTTAAAGTATTCAATTATTTTTGGCGAAGGTCCAAAAATATTTTCATTTGAAGCCAGTTTATATACTTTTTTTAAATTATATTTTTCCTTTATTTCTTCAATCGTTCCGCCTGGAATATATTCCGGCAGGCTTGAAATCCATGGTTTTATCTTTATGTTTGACATTATTTTTTAATATTTTTAAGAATTTAAATTTTTTATTTTAAAACAACTATTAATTTACTTCCAGATACAATTAAGAAAATCAGGATTTAAATCTGATCTTTACTGAATTTTTATGAGCTAAAAGATTTTCAATATCAGCAAAGCATTCTATAAATTTTCTCTCCTTATTCAAAGCTTCAAAACTGTAATTAGTTACTCCACTTTTTTTGAAAAAGTCATAAACTCCAAGAGGTGATGAATATGCGGCTGTTCCTCTTGTAGGAATAACATGATTTGTACCTCCAATGTAATCGCCAACTGCAACCGGGCTGTAGCTTCCAAGAAAAATGGAACCTGCATTTTTTATTTTCTTAAGAGTTATCTCAGGGTTTTCTGTCATGATTTCCAGATGCTCTGGAGCAATTTCATTTGATATATCAATAATTAAATTCATATCTTCATTGTAAATAATTTTGCAGTTATTCTTTAATGACTTCAGAATAATTTCCGTATTTATCCTGTTTTTATATTCTGTTTTTAAAAATTCAATTTCTTCATAAATTTTAATTATCGTCTCATCTGCAACATCAATACTGTCAGTCAGCAAAATGCTTCCGGCATCAGGATCATGCTCTGCCTGTGAAAGTAAATCTGCAGCAACATAAAAGGGGTTGGAAGACCTGTCGGCAATTATGACAATTTCACTTGGACCTGCCAGACTGTCAATTCCAACATAACCATATACCATTTTTTTTGCTGCTGTGACAAATATATTTCCCGGTCCGACAATTTTTGAAACTTTTTTTACTTCTTTTCCCCCAAAAGCCATTAATGCAACAGCTTGTGCCCCACTTATTTTATACACCTCATTAATATTTAAAAATTTAAAAAGATATAAAAGCAGGTCATTTAAATTTCCATCCTTTTGCGGAGGGGTACAAACTGCAATTTCCCTGACTCCGGCAACTTGAGCAGGAATCACTGTCATCAGCACCGAAGATGGATAAACATATCTTCCGCCCGGTATATATACACAAATTCTTTCAAGAGGAGAAGATATCTGCCCTAATTTTCTACCTGTTTGCGGCTCAATAAACCAGGTTTCCGGTTCATGGGATAACTGCTCCTCATGAAATTGTTTTATATTTGCATAACTCTTTTCAACAGCTTTTATCAGTTCCGGATTTTTGGATTTTATATTTTCAAAACCTTCATTTATTTC
>JAMDDL010000046.1 GCA_023488645.1 Actinomycetota bacterium
AGTTAAATTATCCAATTTACATGTAAACATATATATGTTATTTTTTACGGTGATAAAATACGAAATATACTTTACGAGAACATAAGGAGAAAACCTTGACATTAATAAAAGGTGTAAAAACAAAAAAATTAAAAGTTGTTGCAGATGAGCGCGGCAGGCTTATGGAAATGCTTCGATCAGATGATGAACTCTTCATAAAATTTGGCCAGGCTTATATGACAACTGCTTATCCGGGAGTTGTTAAAGGCTGGCATTATCATAAGATACAGTCAGATTCTTTTATTGTTGTTAAAGGTATGATGAAAGTTGTTCTTTATGACAGCCGCAAGGATTCAGGAACCTATGGAGAGATAAATGAATTTTTTATGGGAGAGCATAATCCAATCCTTCTCCAGATACCTCAATATGTTTATCATGGCTTTAAATGCATAAGCGAGGAAGAGGCAATATGTATTAATTTGCCAACAGAAACTTATAAATATAATGAACCGGATGAGTACAGAGTTGCACCCCACAGCAAGGAAATTCCTTATGACTGGGCAAGAAAAGACGGATAAACGATAATAACGGTAATTGATAATATAAATAATATTATTTTAAAATAACGATCTATAAAAAAATTTGGAGGAAACTTGGAAGACAGAGAATTCAGAACAATACTGGTAACCGGCGGCGCAGGTTTTATAGGAAGCAATTTTATTCATTACATGGTTAAAAAATACTCGGAGTATAACATCATTAATCTTGATAAGCTTACTTATGCCGGCAACCTTGAAAACCTCAAATCCATTGAAAATAAACCTAATTACAGATTTATTAAAGGAGATATCGCAGATATAAAAATAGTAGGGGAAATATTTGCCGGCAATAAAATTGATGCAGTGGTTAATTTTGCTGCAGAATCTCATGTTGACAGGTCAATTGACAATCCGGGAGTTTTTATTCAAACAGATATATATGGCACGTATGTCCTGCTTGAAGCTGTTAAAAAACATAAAACCGGATTATTTTTTCAGATAAGTACTGATGAAGTGTATGGTTCCATTCTGAACGGTTCATTTAAGGAAGACGATCCTCTTCTTCCCAACAGCCCTTATTCTGCATCAAAAGCAGGAGCTGAAATGATAGTTCGCTCATTTTACAAGACCTACGGCACTCCAATTGTAATAACAAGGACTTCCAATAATTTTGGTCCATATCAATTTCCTGAAAAAGTCATACCATTATTTGTTACCAATTTAATTGATGATATAAAAGTACCTCTTTATGGTGACGGGCTTAATGTAAGGGACTGGATATATGTGGAAGATAACTGCAGAGCAATAGATATAGTTCTTCACAAGGGAGTAACAGGTGAAATATATAATGTCGGCGGCGGCAATGAGAAACCCAATATCTGGATAACTAAAAAATTAATTGAACTTACCGGCAAATCCGAATCAATGATTGAACCTGTTGCTGACAGGCTGGGACATGACAGAAGATACTCTATAGACTGCTCAAAAATTGAAAAGGAGTTTGGCTGGGCTCCTGAATATAATTTTGAAGAAGCACTCGAAAAAACTGTTTACTGGTACATAAATAATGAAAAATGGTGGAGACCGCTAAAAGAAAGGATTGTAAAAAAGTGAAAGTTTGTGTAATCGGAGTAGGTTATGTTGGCTTGGTAACAGGAGTTTGTCTTGCAGAAATTGGCCATAATGTGATTTGTATTGATAATATTGATGGTAAAATAGAGAAACTTAAAAATGGAATCAGCCCCATATATGAACCCGGACTTGAACTATTTATTAAAAAAAATTTAAAATCAGGAAATATCAGTTTTATTAATGATATTAAAAGTGGTGTTGAAAATAGTGAAATAATACTTATTTCTGTCGGAACTCCTTCTCTTTCAAATGGACAGGCAGATCTGACTTATGTTGAAAATGTTGCAAAAGAAATAGGCAAATATATTAATAATGAGAAAGTCATAGTAAATAAAAGCACAGTTCCTATTGGTTCCGGCGACTGGGTTTCGAAGATTATTTCTGAAAGTATTGAAAAAAATAATTCTAATAAGAATATTAAATTCAGCATTGTATCAAATCCGGAATTTCTAAGAGAAGGAAGCGCATTGGTAGATACCTTTTTCCCTGAAAGAATAATTATTGGTTCATCATCCAAAAAAGCAATAGAGAAAATGCTTGAGCTTTATAAACCATTGATAGATCAAAGTTTTAACTGGCCTTCAGATATTCCAAGATTATTTCCAGAAAGAAAAAATGTACCAGTGGTTGTCTCTGATTTGGCAAGTGCGGAAATGATAAAATATGCTTCAAATTCATTTCTGGCAACCAAAATTTCTTTTGTAAACGAAGTTGCAAACATCTGTGAGAAAGTAGGTGCAGATATAAAGAAAGTAACTGAAGGTATGGGCCTTGACAGCAGGATTGGACCTAAATTCCTAAACGCTGGAATCGGCTGGGGGGGTTCATGTCTGCCAAAAGATGTTTCCGCCCTTGCCTATACTGCAAAAGAATATGGATATATTTCTGAAATTTTAAATGCAGTTGCAGCTGTAAATATAAAGCAAAGAAATAAGATAGTTAAAAGAGTTCAGGATGAGTTGAAAATAGTGAAAGGAAAAACAATAGCAGTTATAGGAATTGCTTTTAAACCAGATACAGATGATGTCAGGGAATCTCCCTCAATTTACATTATGAACAGTCTTATTCATTTAGATGCCAGCATAAAAGCATATGATCCAATAGTTAAAAAAAGGCCCAAAAGTCTAAATGAAAAAGTAACTTTATGCAAAGATGCTTATGAAGCGATAAAAGATGCAGATCTTCTGATACTGGCAACAGAATGGAAAGAATTTAAACATCTAGACTATTCTAAAATTAAAAATTTGATGGCTCATAATATAATTATTGATGGAAGAAATCTATTTGATAAAGAAAAGCTTCAAAGTCTGGGATTTAAATATATCGGCATAGGCAGGTAAAAAGTATG
>JAMDDL010000082.1:0-8780 GCA_023488645.1 Actinomycetota bacterium
TAATGTTAAATTCAAAAAAATCAACTTACCAAATTAAGGAAAATAATAAATCAAGAGAATAAAATATACAAATTCCATTTTAATTCAAAGATATGATCTCTCCAAGTATTTCTTTAAAAGATTACGCCAATTCTGCTTAAATTAGATGATTTTGGTAGTAAAATGAGGGCTAACTGACAAGTCAGGATTATTTATCCAATTTTCAAGTAAAAATTAATATTTTTTTGATTTGCGGCAAAATTTTAATACGGATTAGAATTTAAGATTATATTTTACTATAATTTCCTTATGTCTGAATTGCTGTTAAATTAATCGGCGCATAAATTAATTTATGACACAAGAAAACCCGTAATCACTTATAAATATAGGCAATTACGGGTCTGGTTTCTCTTATCAAAGTTGGTTTTGTGATAAACTCATAATAGAGAATTTTAGAATCCATTCTTTAACGCATCTGCTAGATAATCAGCTCTATGGTCATTATTCTGTTCAATATGCCTGATTAATCTCATCCTCAACTCTTCCTTTACAGCCTTATAATGTGATGAATTAATAAGATTTTTCATTTCATAAGGATCCTCTTTCAGGTCATACAACTCATCTGCATCATATAATGCAGCAACATATTTATATTTATCATACATTATAATCCTTTGTAAAATATTTTGATAATGACCGTTATGTTCACAAATCAGCTGATCAGGCCAGTCTATATCTTTATTTTCACATAAAGGGATCAGGCTCCTGCCGTCCATATCTTCAGGAACATCTAAACCAGCCGCTTTCAGCATTGTTGCCGTAAAGTCCATATTACTTACAAACTTTTCAATTTTACGGCTTTCTTTAAATCGGTCAGGCCAGCGGATAGCCATTGGGATACGCGCTACTTCTTCCGTAAAAGTAGATCCTTTATCCCAAAGTCCGCCATGACTTGCTATTCCATCACCATGATCGGCACACCATAAAACAATTGTATTGTTATAAAGCCCCAATTCCTCCAATGCGTCAAGTATGCTTCCGATTGCTGCATCATTTTGAAGTGCCTGTCCATAGCATTTGGCTAGGATATCCTGCCATACTGACCAATCTTTGTTCCATTTTTTGACATCAGGATAATGATAATCACGATGAATCAAATATCTAACCGGTCTACCTTCCAGATTATCATGAAAACTAGGATATTCAGGGATACTCGAAGGGTTAATCATGGACGCATAAGGTTCCGATGGAAAGTAAGGTTCATGTGGGCCCCAGAAGCTTGCAACTAGGCTCCAAGGTTGGTTTGCTGCAGCTAACTCTCTTAGCTTTTCTACGGTAAGATGCGCAACAAAATTATCTTCATGTACCTCAGGTGGACCCTGCAAGATTCCGCATCCACCACCCATAAATGCCCATTCAGATGGGTCATGAAGTGTCAATATCTGACCTTCCCATTCAGGAATTCTTGAGAAGTGTTCAATATAAGCACGTGCATCTCCGAGACCTTTTTGTGCTGCATATTTATGGTATTCATCAGACATATATACCTTTCCATAATCTGGAAGCGACCAGCCTTCAATCCCATAATCAATCGGTATTCTCTCATGTCCACAGTGCCATTTGCCAATATAGGCATTGCGATATCCCGCTTTTGAAAGGTGATGACTATAGAGTTGTTGACCACTTCTGAAATCAAGCAAATTACCAAAATAATTTTGATTGGGATTCCATACAATTCCATGTTTTGAGGGGTATAAACCTGTCATAATACTTGCGCGTGCTGGTGTACATATTGGGCATACAGAATATGCATTATTGAAACAAACACCTTCAGAAATAAATTTTTTATATCTGGGATACTCAATTTCAAATGTACCAGGCCTGTTGTGATTATAAAATGCCTGATGATCTGTAATGATCATTAAAATATTCGGTTTATTCTTTTGATTAGCCATAATATTCTGTAATCCTTTCTATTATCTCTGTCTTTTTATAAATCTTTATTATAACTGGAATTACTCTCCTATGTCATTTTGGAGAAATACCTCTTTTATTCTTACTACATTCTCATATTAGTGTCCCAAACAATTCTGATAATTTCTTTTTCAATGTAATTTTAGTTCCAGTTTTCCAATTTCCACTTACTTATCTATGCTCTCCCTCTTTTTTTGCTCTATCTTTATTTTTATATCTTTTTTAGCAATAAATTAATATTATAAACATGATATTTGAATATATTAAATCGTTTACGTAAACGATTTTACCTTAATTATAAATCATTGTCAAACTAATGGTGAGAAAAATATTTTTAAAATATTTTTTAGTCAGCAGAAAATCCCTATTTTATGGGAAAAATAGAGCTTCTTAAGGTGAGAAGAAATTTTGTTCTTCAGAGCTGAACATATACGCTTGCTCTATCATAAGAGTTCTGAAAAATTACTTAAATTTTACTATCATCATAGAGATTAGTACGGTTATGACATTGATATTTTAGTATTTTTTTCCTTTAAATTATTTATATGCTCTTTAATCCAACAACTAAAACATAGCATTACATTCTCATACGTTCGACAATCAAAGAAGCCTCCTGTAGGCGCGGTAGAGTGTACTCAAAAAACTCCTTATAGGACTTACAGTAGGCAGTCTGCATCTCTCCATCTGCGGTTAGTATCCTGTCTCTTTTACAACCATTGCGGCATAAATCCACATATCGGCATATTCTGCACTTCTCAGGAAGCTTTACTGATTCTGCAACAAAGCTTTTTGCCACATCCCCCGATATCATTTCGGCAAGGGAGTTTTCACCTATTGTGCCAATCCGCCATTTGTCATAAACATAATAGTCACACGGGTAAACACTTCCATCACCTTCTATTACAAATTGTATTGAACATTTTCCATTCATGTTGCAGGCCTCTGGAGGCATGTCCGCTATAATATTAATGTAATTATCAAACTGGCGTATGCTTATATATTTATCCTTCTTGAAATCGTCAAACCACAGGTCAAAAAGCTGACATAAAAATTTCGAGTAAACCTCAGGCGAAAGATAGAAATCGGTGCCTCCCCTCTCTACTTCAAGTGGCTCAAGACAAGGAATAAACTGTAAATACCTGAACCCATTTTTCTTATAGAAGTTATATATCTTCTCAATTTTTCGTGCAGTTAAGCCTGTTACAACAGATAGAATATTTAATTGTACCTTGAATTTATAAAATAGTGCTGCCGTTTTCATTAGACGGTTATAGGTATCACCGCCAGACACGGTTTTCCGGTTAAGATTGTGTATTTCCTGAGGACCGTCAAGAGAAAGCCCTACAAGAAAATTATTTTCTGTCAGGAAACGGCACCATTCCTCGTCAATCGTATAGCCGTTTGTCTGGAGGGTATTATTAATTACTACTCTTTTAGTATTGTATTTTTTCTGAAGCTCAATAAGCTTTTTAAAAAATTTCAGCCCAACAAGGGTAGGCTCTCCACCCTGAAAAGCAAAACCGCAGTGATCATCTGCAAACTCAAGGACCTTTTTGACCATCAGATCAAGCATATCTTCGCTAAGCATGCCTGCATTTGGAATTTTACGGTTTTCGGCAATTGCCTTGTAAAAGCAGTATTTGCATCTTAGATTGCAGGCAGACGAGGCAGGTTTTATAAGTATGTTTACTGGTGGCATAGTCTAACATCTTTCCGTTTTTATTTTTATTATATACTCAGTTGCCCAAACTGTACTCCAGAAGCAGGAATTATACTTCACATAAGTCTAATTTCCTCAATATAACTGAAAAAATTGTCACCCTCCTTTGTTGTAATTCACAGCCGTAAACAGACACACGTGTCTATTAAGTGAATCAAACATAAATATTAGGGATTCTTATAGGTTCTCCTCCGGTTCTACCACCACTTTATTAGCTCTGTTACATCGCTACGCAGCTTCACAAAATCAGGTGATGTTATATCGCGAGGTCTTGGCAAGTCAACCTCTATTTTCTTTTTAATCTTTGTGGGCTTGTTTGTGAGGACAAGTATGTTTTGCCCCAGATATACCGCTTCCTCTATGTTGTGTGTAATAAACAAAACGGTAGTCTTTGTTTTTTCCCACAGTTTGATAAGCTCATCCTCTAGATTGAACCTGAGCTCAATATCAAGCTGCCCATAAGGCTCATCCATAAGCAGAAGTTCTGGATTTATGGCAAAGGCACGTGCAATGGCAACACGTTGCAGCATGCTTCCTGAAAGCTGATGAGGATAGTATCCACGGAAAGACGTAAGACCCACCAGGTCTAAAACCTCATTAACTTTTTCCTTTTTCTCTTTAAAAGGAACTTTTTTTATATCAAGTCCAAAGCTCACATTCTGTTCTACCGTAAGCCATGGCATTGTCGAATCTTCTTGAAAAATATAAGATATATTGTGATTTTTCAAATTAACAGGCTCGTTGTTTACTAAAATCTCTCCGCCTGTAATATCATAAAGCTTTGTAAGACTATTTAGGAAGGTTGTTTTCCCACACCCTGTAGGACCTACTATACAGAGAAACTCGCCATTCATAACCTCAAAGGAAATATTATCCAGAACGAGTAAGCCTCCAAATTTTTTAATGAGATTTACAACCTTTACTTTTATATTGTCTGACATATTATGAGCCTCCAATCAAAGTGTTCTATCTTTAATACTGGAAATTTCCTTGCGCAGCCGCAAAAACTTGGGATCTATGTAATCCCTAGGCCGTGGCATATCAATTATATATTCGGTCTTAATGCTGGTAGGACAGTTATTAAGTACCACTACCCTGTCAGCTAGGTAAAGAGCTTCTTCAATGTTATTTGTAATAAATATAACTGTGCGTCTTTCCTTTTCGTAGATGAATCCAAGTTCCTTCTGCATAAGATAACGTGTCTGTGCATCAAGTGAGCCAAATGGCTCATCCATAAGCATAACGACCGGCTCGATACAGTACGCGCGGGCAATTCCAACACGCTGTTTCATTCCACCTGAAAGCTTATTAGGGTATACTTTTTCAAAGCCCTGAAGTCCAACAAGGTTAATATAATATTGTGCACGCTTGCGCCTTTCATTTTTATTTATACCACGCACTTTCAGGCCATATTCAACGTTACCCATTGTGGTAAGCCATGGGAAAAGTGCTGTTGTTTGATATACCACACCACGGTCGGGACCCGGAGACTCAATCTTCTTACCATTAACTAAAACCATACCATCTGTTGGTAACTCAAGGCCGGCTATTATATTTAGCAATATTGTTTTACCACATTGGCCAGGACCAAAAAGTACGAGAAATTCGTTTTCGCGCACCTTAAGGTCTATTTTGTCTATTACCTTAAACTCATCTATCCCAGAATAGAAGGTTTTTGAAATACCATTACACTCAATAACATATTTTTCATTTATGTTCCGCTCTTGCTCCATTCGCATAATTTAGCTTCAACTCCTCTCATAATATTTATAAGCAGAAAGCCCACAATACCTATTGCAATCATACCAACAAATATCTGGGTGGGCATGTTGTTTTCCATACCGCTGAAAATAATCCATCCAACGCCTTCAGATGCATGTACCATTTCAGCTGCTAAAACCGTGCCCCAGCTGGCTGAAAGTGCTGCCTGTAAGCCTGCAAATATAAATGGTATCGAGGAAGGTAAAACAATTGAAAAGAATATCTGATGGCTCTTGGCACCAAGCATCTTTGCTGCGCCCACGAGTACAGGGCTAACGGCACGCGCACCTGCAAAAGCGTTTAATGTAATGATAGTAAAAGATGAAATAAATATAATAAAGTCTTTTGATATTTCTCCAAGACCAAACCATATTATTGCGATCGGGATCCATGCTATAGGCGGGATGGGTCTTATTATTTCATAAAATGGTCTAAGAATAGCTTCGAAAAGTTTGTACCTACCCATGGAAAGACCTAATGCAACGCCCAGAATGGCTCCCGCCGTGTAAGCAACCATAACACGTGAAAGACTCCACATAATATGCCCTATAATAGTATAGTTACCTATATTTGTATATAAAGCCTTAAAGAATTTGATAATAACCACTATAGGTCCTGGCATTATCTCGCCAAGCTTTGTACCGTTTGTTATAATATACCACAAAAGCAAAACGACTCCGATAGAAAATATAGCTGCAAATACTCTCTTAATAGCCTGGACTATTGAAGTACTTTTCATTACCATCTACCTCCTTTTAGAACTTTTTTCTCTAAAAAAGTAATAAGATACGTAAGAAACGCACCCATTCCACCAATTACTAACATGCCTACGATTATAACATCGATTCTAAATATACCGCGGCACTGCATAATCATAAAGCCAAGACCTCGGGTTGAAGCGAGAAGCTCTGCTGCAACCAAGGTTGCCCATGAAACACCGAGAGAAACTTTAAGTCCAGTAAGAATCATAGGTAGCGCACTTGGTATAGCAATTTTAAAAAGCATTTTCAGGTTTGATGCACCAAAAGTCTGTCCCACCCATAAATGAACCGAACGTGTTACTTTAATGCCTGAATATGAATTGATAGTATTTGCAACAAAGGATGTCATGAATATAACCATAGCCTTTGAAAAGACGCCTATGCCAAAAAGTATTATCATAAGCGGGATCCATGAAATACCAGGCAAAGGGCGCAAAAGGTCGAAAACTGGACGGACAAACATTTCGAATCTCTTAAACCATGCCATGGAAATACCTAAGGGCACTCCAATAATTATACCTAAGGTATAACCTGTAAGTGCAATCCTAAGCGAAGAAAAAAGATGCTGAAACATTGTAGCGCCGTCAGGATTAGGGTCATAAAACTTTACAAAGAAGGTTGTTGCTATCTTTATCGGACTTGGGATCATTGTTTTGGGAATTAACTTTAACACATCCGTCAAAAGCTCCCATATTAGCACAAAAGTAGCTAACGATATGATTGCTATAATAATGTATTTTCTGTTATTTTCCTTTTTCATACGCAGACTACCTCTTTCTTATATAATTAGTTAATAGTGAATAATTTAGGACTTTTTACAATATCTTTTAGTATTTATGTTTAATTCCATTATATCAAGGCACTCCTCTATCCTATCTCCTTTGTAACTTTTATAGTAAGATTTATTTAAACCATACATTCTTTTATTTTCACTTATCTTAGCCTCAATTGCTGCTCTTTTGTTATATAACTTTTCCTTATCCTTTCCCATTTTAGTGCTTCTGTTCTTTTTATGTGGTACTGCAATAACTATCTTTAATTTTTTATCAAGAGTAATATCAGTTGTCTTTGTCTTATTACCTGTTTTTGAGCTAAGCAGGATTTATATATAGCGCTAATATCATTCCAGTTTAAAATTTTTTTAATTCTACAAGTTCATGATCTTGCGGTAAAATATTTGTAATTAGACTATCTGATAGTTCTTGTTGATTCTTAGGACCTGTAAACATATGTTAATATCATTTAGCATGTGGTGATATTAGGTAATTTTACCATATTTTAAAAGCTTTCTTAATTTGAAATTTTCCATAGTTAGCATTTAAAATTCCATGATAGATTTTCTTCAAATCTCCTACTCCAGTAATCGAACTAATTTACTATATACACCAAAAATATTTAAACCCATAAAGCATCTTAATTAAGCGAGGCTTTCAAATTTTCACAAGCCTCGCTTAATATAGAATACTGTCTTACTCAGCAACCTTAACATCTATTCCAAGAGCATCCTTAATTATTGACGTGTCAAACGATTTTGTAATATTGGGTAAATTATCCTTTGTAATCTGACCTGCTTCAGTAAAGAATTCGCCGAAAGCCAAATTGCTCTTGCCAAATAGATACTCGGGCTTTGATATATAATCCTTTGTGAAATAAAAACAATAATTTGCTTCTCTTGTCATGTAATCTTCGGTCCATACAATACCATTATCACCAAAGAATTTAATGGCAAAAGGTATTCTTAAATCATTATCCTGTAAGTCATCACATGCATGGTATATAGCTTTTAAAAAAAGTACTATTTCATCTCGTCTTTCCTTAAGTACCTCAGGACGTACAAAAATAGAATCAGTAGAATAAAACCCTGTTATTTCTTCAAAAGGAGCAACTAGAACATAACCCTTATCTACTGCCTGCCAGCCAAATGGAGACCAAGTTGGTAAAAGATCGCCCTGACCTGCCACATATGCTTGAAATGCCTGACCCACATCCATGCCAGTCATCTTTACGTCGCTCATATTTAATCCAAAAAGATTTACATATTTTATAGTTTCAAGCTGACACGATGTTCCGAGAGGACCCAAGAAATTCAGTCCCTTTATTGTATCCTTGCTACCATACATATCAGGATGCTCTGGGATCTCACCTTTTTTTGTGAGTACCTTAGAGTCAGGACGGGCATAAAGTCCAATTTTACCAGCTATGCCTGTTTCACCCACCAATATACCAGCGCTATTTGCAAGTGAAAAAACCGATGCGGTGCCGCTCACTGCTACATCAATAAGTTTTGCATTAACTGCTTCGTTGAGAAGTGCACCGTTGCCAAACATACTCTTCTCAATGTTAAGTCCAAGTTCCTTAAAGTAGCCTTTTTCAAGAGCCCACTGTACAACAACACCCATCCCAAGAGGCAATGTACCTACCACAAGTTTGTCATATTGTGGAACTGTTGCTGCTGCAGTTGTCTCGGCTGCTTTTGTTGTTTCAGCTGCTGCAGTTGTTGCCGTTGTAGCAGCTTTACATCCCACCCCCAAGGAAACTATTAAAACTACTGTAACCAATAATATTAATATTTTTTTCATTATCAT
>JAMDDL010000082.1:9460-15604 GCA_023488645.1 Actinomycetota bacterium
AACCTTATATTTTTCGGCCACTTCCAGAATTTCTTTATATCTCTCTTTCAAAGTATATAAAGCATCTTCAACAGACATATCTTGCGGAATTCTCCCTTCACCAGTTAAAACCACAGGCACGTCTGCTTCATGTGCCCACTCTAAGGCCCTTTTTATATCCTTAACTCCTTGTTCTGATGTTATAAGTTCTCTATGAGACCCTATTGCAGATACTCCTTTAAACCCAAAACTTTTTATCTTATCCTTGAATTTAACAGGATCGTCTCTCCATGGATCAGCATGTGAGCACCACTTAAGATTTGCTTCTACTTCAACGTATTCATATCCGGCTTCTGATATTTTCTCCAATGCATAATCTAGATCCATTTTTCTAAAAGCTACTGTATTACACCCTATTTTCATTTAATATCCTCACATAATAAGTTAGTAATATTTTTAAATTAATATAATGACTAAAATTAAATTTAATATAAAAGTAGAATATCAAAAATTTTTCTACTAATTTTAGGTTCCTATATATCCAATAACTTTGAAGGGTTATTAATCAACATTGTCCGAATATCTTCTTTAGAAACACCCATAGCAAGTAGAAGCCTTATATATAATTTCATTCCTTCTACCGGAGGAGGATTCAGCATTGAACCAAAATCAGTACCCATAACACATTTATCAGCACCAACTTTTTCTATTATTTTAGTAACTTCTGTCCTGTCACAAACAGGATTATTGAAATGAGGAAATGCGCTATATAAATAAAGACCAATATATGCTCCCATTTTACTAATTTCTGTCATTTGTTCTATTGACATACGGTTAACGCTCCATTGAGGATGTGTAAGCAAAATTTTCTTTACTCCATATTTTTTAGCTTCTTCTACAATAATAAACCTTTCTTTTGTCGAAATATGATCAAGGTCAAGAATTATATTATATTTACTGACAATCTTAAAAATTTCAATTAATTCTGGTATAACATTATCATTCTTATCAATTACCTCTATACCTTGACCTTCATCTAATACTCTCATGTGATGTGCTGCATCATGACTGGGCAACCAAATAATTTTTGCGCCTAGCTTAGCACTTGTTTCTACTGCAATTGGATTTATCCCCCCAACAGACCAATTTAAAACAACTCCACCAAACACATTGAATGAATGCTGTTCCTCGCACTCTTTTCCGTATTTATTAATAATTTGTTGTACAAAGTATGTCATGGGTGCGGTATCTGAATGCATGCTCTTGCACACAATCGCTCTCATTCCAGCATCATATGCACTTTTTGCTTCCCAAGCAAAATCCCAACCTGTATCAACCAAAGCTTCAGGATAACCATGAACATGAATATCTATTCCACCTTGTAAAATTTCTGAAACCGTCTCATCTTTTATATTTCCTCTTGAGCCAAATTCTTCTACAGTATGATAACTAAATTTCGCTCTTTCTTTCCAAATTTGCTTTAAAGATTCTTCCTCGATATTTAAAAATTTATTAGGCATTTCATTCCTTTTAAGTATTTTATTAAACTTTAAATTTATAAATTAAATTCTAACTAAAAATTTTTATAATCAATTTTTGGAATACCTCTTACCCCTATTGCAAAATAAAAACAATTCATTGAAGCATTTTCACTTTCAGGCTCCATACTGCTACTTAACAAGAGCTCCTATAACACTGCCAGAAATTGTTACAATACCCCCCGCAAAATTTGCACCTTCCTATATTATTTACTAATTTTACTATCTAAAAACCTTAAATAATAAATAGCTTGCTTTGCTGCTAAATAATCATCAGGTTCTGGAAATACTTCTAGACCTATTGCATTTTTATAATTTATTTTAACCAGAGTAGATATTATAGACTCAAAATTTGTATGCCCAAAACCTGGAGCCCGCCTATTACTATCAGCAAAATGTATATATTTCATGTATCGTTTTGCTTTTATTAAGCTTTCTTCAATAGACTTTTCTTCTATATTCATATGAAAAGTATCGGGGAGTAATTTTAAATTATAGAAACCCAACTCTTCAATTAATTCTATGCCTTCCTGAAGAGTATTTATTAAATTTGTTTCATACCTGTTTATAGGCTCAATCAGCAATATAACATTTCTCTCTTCAGCATATTTTAAACATTCCCTCAAAGCCATTTTACCTTTAGCCTTTTCTAACTCTCTATTGTCTGCCGATTCGGTCAATTTACCCCTTACTCCGCCTATAATAACCATCGAACCTAACTTTGAGGCTATATCGATGTGTCCTTTTAGTCTTTCTACAGCGTTTAGCCTGTTGCTTTCTTCAGCATCAAATAATGAATATCCGTCATTAATGTATGATTGCCCGGTAGCAATAGCAAAAACCTTTAAATTTAATTTCTCTAACCTAGCCAGCAGCCACTTCTGGTCAATATTTTTTGAATCCAGTAAACTCAACTCAATACCCTTGTATCCCAGATCTTTAGCATTTTTCAAACCCTCATCTAAATTACCTGCAAATAACAATGGCCCGAACTTTGTTTTTGTTGGCGACAAGCTAACGGCAATATCAAACATTTTCCCTTTCCCTCTTTACATAGTCATATCAAAAACTACTTTTAACGGATCATTCTGCAATGATGTCTCTACGGCTTTTTGGGCATCATCTAATTTAAATCTATGAGTAATAAGTTTTTCAAAAGGAAATTCTTTTCTATACTTATACATCATTTCCATATGCTGATAATAACCGGTATGGGGGTGATTGCTATTACCTATTATCAAGACATTTTTTGCAGCGATATGTCTGTGAACATTTATATTTATTTCACCAGTATCAACAAAGCTGCCTGTTTCTATATAGGTACCGCCTCTTCTTGTCATTTCAAGTCCTTCTCTCATAGCTTCGGCTGTTCCCACAACTTCTACAACAACGTCGGCACCTCTTCCACCTGTTAAACTCTTTATTATTTCAACTCTTTCTTTTTGGGAGGTTTTGCTATAGTTGATTCCATAATCAGCTCCGAATTCTTTTGCAATCTCCAGCTTTTTTTCGGAAGGGTCAACAAGAACTATTTTGCTGGCGCCAAGCATTTTGGCTTTAACAATATGCATAAGTCCCATTGCTCCGCCTCCCTGAATAACAACGGCATCGGCAAATCCGAATCCCCTTGCTTCAAGTCTTGAAAATTCTTTAGCCCTGTCAAGTGTTGCAGATACGACAAAAATTTCCGCCAGTGCCCCAAATTCATCCGGCAATTCCTCAGGAACTTTATAAACCCAAGCTCCCTTTGGAACATACATATATTCCGCCCATCCGCCCGCAACATAAGGATGTTTATTGCTTGTATAAGATAACCCTATGGTGGTATTATGCGCACAGAAAGGATATGCAAATATATGTCTGCAATACCAGCAGCTTTTACATATTACGTTAGGACACATAGTAACCCTGTCACCAATTTTTAATTCATTGCCATGATATTCTATTAGGTTCTTATCTTCCTGGTGCATTTCAACTATTTCCCCAACATTTTCATGTCCATGAACAGTTGGATATACGATCTCCTGCTCTGCTTCGGTGCCTCCATATAATATTCTTTCTATGCCCCCCCTGTAACCGTGCTTGTCAGTTCCGCATATACCAGACATATGCATTTTTAATATCAATGCACCTCTTTCAAGTTTTGGCCAGGAAAGCTGCTGAACTTCCATCTTCCCGGGTCCAACCATCACTGCTGCTTTAATAGTCTTTCCTTTTACATAATCTTTCTCGCCTTTTACATACGCTTCCATTAATTCTTCTCCTAATCTGACTTGAAATAGTTACATAATTTTAATTTTTAATTAATTATGCTGTATCAATTGAACACCGGTACAGCCTCTATTATTAAAACTTTCAGTATGTCAGAGTATAAATGTGTCGTCCGCCATTGGTTGGCCCCTTTATGACCGCCTCGATATCTTCGCGATTTCTCTGGGTAACTTTCTCGATAGGAGGCAGGATGCCTGCCGGATATTTCTCCAATATTTCGTTAACTAATTTTTCCAGATAGTCGAGAGTTCTCTCCACACCAACCCGTGCTTTTTCCGCATCAGCTAATTTAGCATCGCCAATCACGCCTTCAGGTGTACAAATACACTCCATCCCCACACTGCCATACGCATTGTACCATTTGATCGGACCTGCACCTCTTTCGGCGGAATTGTTGATATGGCCAGGCGGGAGCATGGGAGCCGGTTTAGTTGCAACAGCATTCACCTGCTTGCAGAGTTCCGGGAAAAGGGCCAGAGACCATGACTGTTCCACTTCATCAGCATGGATGAATGGAGTCTGGTACGGGCCGCCATTTTCAATCGTATCGAGTTGTTCTTTAGCACAGTTCCAGAAATGGACATAAAGGACAATCCCTGGAACCTGAAATTTTTTGCCAAATTTATGTATGGCAAGCGGGATAACATAGTCCTGACCATGACCATTGACAACAATGATCTTACGGAATCCAGTGTTCCAGAATCCGGCAAACACATAGCAGAGGTAATCTGCAAGCGTTTCTTCAGGAATCATGATGGTACCAGGCATCCCCAGATGATGGTAAGGGTGGGATCCGTACCAAATCGGCTGGGCTACGGTACAACCTGTCACCATTGCAACTTGTTCGCACAAACGGGTGTCCAGATAGGTGTCTTCGCCATAAGGAGCATTGGGACCGTGATTTTCGGTAGAGCCTACTGGTATGAGGATAACATCATTCTTCTTAAGCCGTTCCGCAACATCTTTATTGGTCATGTTCTGGTAGTAGATGCCATCGTTAACTTCCATGTGCCCGCCTTTGGCAGGAATTTGCCATTTACTCATTTATAATCCCCTTCTCGTTTAAGGTGTTTTTGCATCTATATGATTGTTAGTAATAAATATAATATTTTAATTATTAAAACGTTTACGTAACCGATTATACTGTTAAAAATATCTTATTGTCAATATAAATTTTTGAAATTATTTTTTATGAATTATAAATAAACTCAAAGATAAATTTTACGATAGCGGATACACTCAACAGGGTAAAAGACTATCCGGGAATTGCGGAAAGGTATGGTTTTATTGGCAGTTGCGCCTCCCGATGTAGCACTTCCGCCATTTACAAAAATAGTCGGGGAGATGAAAAAAATACTATAATCAGGTTAATTTTCTCGTATATTGCTGTTCTTGCAATAATTCCTATTGCCGGGGTTATCTTTATAGGGAAAAATATATTTGAACCTACAAGACTTATAATATTTTTTCTTGAAATTATCATAGGTCCCATTATAATTTCGCAGCTTACAAGAAGGCTAAAATTTGATAAGTATGTCCTTAAATACCGGAGATCCTTAATAAATTGGAGACTTAAGGCTTCAAAAACATCCGTCATAAAGTTGATAATTTAGAACAACTAAACTTCTTGAGCTTTTTCATTGTTACTTATATCGTCTGTATCCAAAAACTTACTTTCTCCCGTTGGCAGAGCCTGAACCTTATTTAATTTTCTTTCTATGCTTCTGGTTTTGGAAGTGGCAGTTTCAATATTATCAGAAGCTTCCTTAAGTTTTTTATGGGTTTTTTCAAGTATTTCTCCAAATTTGCCAAAGTCATTTTTCACGGCTCCAAGTATTTCCCAAACCTCGCTGGTACGCTTTTCTATAGCAAGAGTTCGAAATCCCATCTGCAGGCTATTAAGCAAAGCTGCAATTGTAGTAGGCCCGGTAACAATAACTCTGTAATTGTTCTGTAGAAATTCAACCAGTCCCATTCTTCTTACAACTTCTGCAAATAAGCCTTCTATGGGCAAAAATAAAATTCCGAAATCCGTGGTATAAGGAGGGTCAAGATATTTTTCTTTAATATCTTTTGCTTCATTTTTGATCCTTGCTTCAAGAGCCTTACCTAAAGTATCTGCTTGGCAGGCATCAGCATTTTCCTGCGCTTCAACCAGTTTCTGGTAATCCTCTACGGGAAATTTAGCATCAATGGGAAGCCAGATGGATTTGATGTGATCATCTTTTCCAGGAATTCTTATTGCAAATTCCACCCTTTCAGAACTTCCTTTTTTAGTGCACACATTTGTTGCATACTGTTCCGGAATAAGTAATTGTTCAAGCAAATTCCCAAGCTGAACTTCCCCCCATGTCCC
>JAMDDL010000051.1 GCA_023488645.1 Actinomycetota bacterium
GATGCAGGTCCAACTAATAACTGGATGAGTCCGAAGGAAGGTTATAAAAGAGCCGGTGATATTTTTAAAAACTCCATGACCGGCAGAACCATGTATGTAATACCATTTTCAATGGGTACCATCGGGTCTCCATTCAGTAAAATTGGGGTTGAACTCACTGACAGCATTTATGTTGTGTTAAATATGAGAATTATGACAAGAATTGGAGAAAAAGTTCTGCTAAGTCTGGGAACAGATGGTGAATTTACAAAATGCCTGCACTCCAAAGCTGACCTTGATATCAACAGGAGACTGATTCTTCATTTTCCTGAAGATAATACAATATGGAGCGTAGGGTCGGGTTATGGCGGAAATGTTTTGCTTGGAAAGAAATGTCTTGCTTTAAGAATAGCAAGTTATCTTGGAAGACATGAGGGCTGGATGGCAGAACATATGCTCATTCTTGGGATAGAAAAACCATCAGGTGAAATTAATTATATTGCGGCAGCTTTTCCAAGCGCATGCGGTAAAACAAATCTTGCCATGCTAATTCCGCCTGATGGATTAAAGGCAAAAGGTTATAAAGTATGGACAATAGGTGATGATATTGCATGGATGAGAATCGGCAGTGATGGTACGCTCTGGGCTGTTAATCCTGAATCAGGTTTTTTTGGAGTAGCTCCCGGAACAAACAACAAAAGTAATCCAAATGCAGTAAAAACCATTCAAAAAAATACAATTTATACAAATGTTTTATTAAAAAAGGATTACTCAGTCTGGTGGGAAGGCGGAGACGGTGAGGTTCCTGAAGAAGGCATAGACTGGATGGGAAATCCATGGAAGCCTGGAATTTATGGTGAAGACGGCAAGCCAAAGAAGGGAGCTCACCCGAACAGCAGATTTACAGCACCGGCAAGTCAATGTCCGTCAATTTCACCTCATTTTGAAGATCCTGAAGGTGTTCCCATAACTGCAATAGTTTTTGGCGGAAGAAGGGCAAGTGTTGCGCCTCTTGTTTATCAGTCTTTTAATTGGCAGCATGGAGTATTTTTAGGATCGATAATGGCATCTGAAATAACAGCCGCCCAGTATGGTGCGCACGGTATGGTAAGAAGAGACCCAATGGCAATGATACCTTTCTGCGGCTATAATATGGCGGATTATTTTAAACACTGGCTTGAGATGGGTAAAAAAATGACAAATCCACCTAAAATATTTAATGTAAACTGGTTTAAAACAGGGGAAAAAGGTGAATTTTTATGGCCTGGTTACGGAGATAATTTAAGAGTTCTTGAATGGATAGTAGACAGAAGCAATGATGAAGTAAATGCATTAAAGTCTCCAATTGGCTATATACCTGATAAAGGTGATCTTGATATGACAGGTTTGAATCTTGATAGGAAGGTTTTAGATAAACTTTTTGAAATAAATGAAGAAGAATGGAAAATAGAGACGAAAGATATAAGAGAGTTTTATGATAAATTTGGAAACAGGTTGCCTGCCGAATTAAATAATGAACTTGAAAGTCTTATAAAAAGACTTGGCTAATTAAAACAAAAAATTATGATTTTATATATATTTAATCCTGCAAATCCATTTTATACATCAGTAATCCGCTGCAGGGCTTTGGATAAAAATAAGTTGATTTTTGCGGCATAACCTTACCTGCAGATGAAAGATACTCAACATCGCTGATGTCAGGAGCATTTAAGATTACACCCATATCATATTTATCATCCTCATTAATTCTGTCTGCAAGTTCATTAATTGAATGGGTATAGTCAATTTGAATTGTGTTTAGATCTGAAAAAAGATTATCAATGATTAATTTATGTAAAATTCTAACATCAAGATTTTCAAATATTTCATCCTGTCTGCTTAATTTTCCATAAATATCAGTTATTTTTTTATTTAAATCAGCAATAATGATACCGTCATGTGCCAGTATAAAGCAAAAGGAATGAATACCTTTAATTTTACTCTTATTTATATAATCCATTATGTTATTTAATAGTCTGTTTTTTTTATCGCTTCCGGATTGAAATTGAGTTGTATATTCTTCTTGAAATATTTCCGAATAATCATTTACAGTAAAATACTTTTTTAGTCTTGACTTTATATCATTATAATTTACTGAATTTTCAAATTTAATCATTCTGTAGGTTGGTAAAATCTTTATATTTTCCTGCCTGAAATTTACAAAAAGAGTTAAGGCAGCTTCTTCAGGAAAAATTTCCTTTCCAATGGAATTTATTACTAATTTTTTGGATTTAACTTTATTTTGTCTTCTCATTTCTTTTACTTCATGCATGAAAAGCCTTGATGTTTCATATCTGTGATGACCGTCTGCTATAAGAATATTTATATCTTTCATAAAATTAACAATAAGATTTATTTTACTTGTATCGCCGATTTTCCAGATTTTAAACCTGATACCTGCATCATATTCAGGTTTAAAATCATACAAAGGTTTATGCTGCATTACATTATCCAGTATTTTCTGAATTTTTTTCTCTTTATCATCATAAAGTGTATAAATAAGACCGAAATTTGTTCCTGTCTGCCTTAAGAGATTCAACCTGTCTTCTTTTGGCTTTGAAAGTGTATATTCATGTCTTAAAACTTTTAAGGATTCATATTCTTCTATTTTGTTCAAACCGATAAACGCATTAAAACTTTTCCACCTGCCTTTTTCAAGAAAGCTTTCCTCAAAAATATAAAAACATTCCGTATCATCAAATGTCAGAACATTTGATTTTATCCATTTATTGAGCTTTTTTGCTGCAGATATATATCTGTCAATGCTGTTTTCTTCATCAGGAAGTATAAGATTTACTATGTTGTTTTTACTTAATTTTTTTAAATTTTCTTTTTGAGCTGGTGAAATAACATCATACGGCGGCGATACCAATTGCGAAATATCATTACTGCCGGTTACCGTATTAAACATCATGGCTTTAAAAGGATAAATGTCTACCATTATCAGATGCCTCCTTC
>JAMDDL010000120.1 GCA_023488645.1 Actinomycetota bacterium
CTTACTTTCCGGTTCATTAATTTTAATAAACCTGATATTTCATTTTTAAATGCCGCAAAAACTACAAGCATCTTTAGCCTTTGTTTCAAGAAAAAATAGTATTAATAAATTTTACAGAGTCTTTTGTAACATCAACATTCATTACTGTTAAAAGTTCAAAAAATAAAACAGTTATTTTATTCCGACAATTCAGAAGAATAACCGTTATATTTTGATAAATAACAGTAATTATAAATTGTAATTATTCATATATGCAGCATTATTTCAATAATATTTTAAAGCAAATAAATTTAACCTTAAATTGTTAAATCTAAATCATAAAAATTTAATTAAATATTAAATTATTTAATTATGCTATTGACTAAATATATAAATATATATTTAATATTAATATGTACATTAATAAAAATTGTAAAATTTTAAAAAAATTCAGACATCGATCTTATTTTAAAAAAATTATAACATCAAAAATATTTTTTCATTTCTTTTCTTTATTATTTCTTACTATCTTTCTTTTGATATTTAATTTGTCCATGCCCCTGCATACCGGAAAAAATCTTTATGCAGAAGAATCCGGAAGCAATGGCATCGAAACAAATGATAAGAATGATAAGAGCACTTCAAAAACTCCTTTTATCTTCCCGCTGAAAGGTCATATAAGTGTATGTTTCAGAGAGCAGTATTTTGATGAAAAGGAAAAAACAACAAGAAAACATACCGGTATAGATATTGCGGGAGAGTTTAATCAGGATGTTTTAGCTTCAGGTAATGGAATAGTATCTTATATCGGAATTTCTCCCATTGGCGGCAGAACAATTGTGATCAGACACAATGAAAAAATCAGGACAACTTATCTAAATCTCCTGAAAATCTACGTATATCCTGGAGAATATGTTCATCAGGGAGATGTTATTGGTACCATTGGAGCTGAAGATGACCCTTCGTCTTTAAACAATTGTCACCTTCATTTTGGAATAATATATGATGGGTTTTATCTTGATCCTGAAGATGTATTAAATATCAGCTATAAAAGTATTTCAAAGTATATAAGACTTGAATATCTGGAAGATGATTTTAAACTGGAATAATATTGCCTAAGAGCATTTTTTATTCCATTAAGTTATACGGTCCTTAAATTTCAGTCTAAAAGCTTATGCTGTATTAAAATATGCATTAATATTTTGAAGCTCTTCATCTATTTTCCTGGCAACATTGTCTTTATTAACACCAAATTCAATAATATTTAAAGTCATATTAATCTTTGCAAATGTATTTCTAAGAGCACCTTTAATGGTTGGTTTTTCATTACAGTCAAGAACACTTACCTGTAAATAATCTTCTCCATCAGTGGTAGAGATAAATTTAATATGACCAAGCTTCTCACAGCCATTTGCATTAAGGAATTTTACTAATCTATCTGCAAATTCAAGGATTTTTTTTAAGAACTCTTCCTTATTAATTGGCTTTGAAGCTGTGAGGATAATTTTTTTTGTTAATGTTATGGAATTAGTTTCAATCATATTTATTATGCCTGCATAATAAATTTAAATTTCATAATTGTTATAGATTTATTACAAATATTTTATTATATCAGGCTTTAAATTGAATAAAATTCAAACATGATTAAATTTATACTTCAAAAATTAACAAAATGCAATGTTATTTTTTTCCAATCCCATAATTAATAAAATTAAATCTTAATGCAGCGACAAGCTTATGGTAAGAATTGCCAAAACAATAAATGTTATAAAAACATATTTTAAATCTTTTGCGGCAGCAAAATAAATCAATGATGCCACGACTCGGATAAATGGTGTCAGCATCAGTATAACTGTTCCTGCAACTATAAATGATACTGACTGACTTTGCAGTTTTTGCCCTTGCAGCTGCTCATAAATAAAATGGAAAAAGTTTTGACCCCTAATAAACATTTGCGGGCTTCTTGAAATATTTAGATTACCGGTATTTATATAAAATAATATTATTCCTATAATCATTAGAGATAAACTGACTATTACACCTGCAATTAACATATAGCTCAAAATAATCTCAAGTTTTATTTCATTTTTTATTTCATTTTTTTTAGAATTTAAGGGCTCCATATAGACACAATTCCTTTGTATATCATTTGTATTATCATTGCACTAACAATCACTAAAAATAAGATTTTTAAATATCTGTCTTTTATTCTGTTTAGAATTCTACCTCCGATAAAAGCCCCTATTGTTGTGCCGATAGCTATAGGAGCCATTAAGGATACATTCAACAAACCCGAAAAAAGATAGACGCTTGCTCCTCCAAGAGCAGTCATTCCAATAATGAAGTTACTTGTTGCGCTTGAAACCTTAGGCGGCATTTTTAAGATTTTTTCATGAACGGTTGTCTTGAATGCACCCGCGCCAATGCCAAGCATTCCTGCAGCAAGACCGGCCACAAACATTCCCAGTCCGCCAAATAAAGAATTCTCCGGCCGGTATTCGATATTTTGACATATAGACTTATCGTAATACACTCCTTCACATTGAAGCCATTTGGAAAAAGAGTCTCTTTTGCTTGATACAGCATAATCAGGAGAAACGTTAACTTTTGGTTTATAAAAAGATGTGCATAGGAATGCCGCAAAGAAAAAGTAAAGATAAACAGGATTAATTATTAATGTAAGTGATGCCCCTGCAATTCCCCCAATTACCGTAAAGATCTCTAAAAACATTGCAATCCTAATATTGGCAATCTGATTTCTTACATAGGAAATTGCTGAACCACTGGAACTTCCAATAATTGCAATCATACCTGCTGCTATTGCTTCCTTGATCGGGATTCCAAATAAAACAAGAATTGGTATAAGCGCACTTGCTCCTCCAAGTCCCGTGAGTGATCCGATAAAACCTACTACTATCGATAAAGAGATTAAAAATATTATATTTAATGTCATATTAATACTTTCACAGATATTTAATAATTTCAGAAAT
>JAMDDL010000054.1 GCA_023488645.1 Actinomycetota bacterium
CGATATAATATTCCGGAAAAACCACCACATCCAAAATGGATTTTTGCCCTCCAGTAGCAGAGGATTTTATTATTTCTTTTGCATCTTTCCATTCAGACTCAAAAATATTAATTTTTACACCGTGAAGTTTCTCAAACTCACCGGCAACTTCTTTTGCTGCATTTGCCTCAGGACCTTCAGGAAACAGGACGTTTAAACTATTTGGTTCCAAAGAAGCTTTTTCAATGTCCTGAATAGTATTAAGCATATTTTTTTTAGCGGTATCTCCAATTTCCACAGGCTTTGGTAATTGTATTATGTATTCACAACTGCTAATAAATAAAACAGATATTATTAAAATTATAAGTAATCCTGAAATAAGTTTTTTCATATCCGGTTCCAATTTATAGATATTGAAATTCCATCAGCAAATTATTTCTTTTATTTTTAATATTTTACAAATTTGTATTAACTCATTTTTGAAATCACCATAAACCCAGTGCAAATGATTGGATCTGCAGTTTTGAATAAAAAAATCAACGTCGTTATTATCTAAATTAATAAAAATATGCGGCATTATCTTATTAATTGAATTATTGTTTGATAATTTCAAAGCATTACCCGTGCTTATCTGCATCACATACTCACCATTTATTCTTCCCAGTCTTGCAATAGTTACCCTCCCCGGCTTGCAGATAAAAGATGTGGTCATCCCAGTTCCATCTCCTGGTACCAGAGATTTCATTTGTTCGGGAAAATTTACATCTTTAGGGTTCTCTGCAAATTCAGTTGCAAAAGTACCGCAATTTACAACTGAAAGTATTTTATTTTTTGGATTAACTTCAAAAACATCACCAAAACCTGCAGCAGAATTAGAGATAAGCCTTAAAATCTGCATTGTTAATGCACCATTGATATCACCTTCACAGGATATAATAAAACCTTCATCTATATGTTTAGATACGGATAAACAATGTGAACAATATTCTCCCTGAACTTCTAACATGCATTTAACACTTGCAAAATCTAAATCATATTCTTCTTTTAATTTTTCCATTGCATAATAAAGTCGTATTGATTTATCTTCAACATCAAAAGGAGCAGAAATTTCACCATATTTTTTATGCAAATACTCTAAATATTCCTTGATTTTTTTATTATCTATTCTTTTTGCTCCCTCAACTAAAGAGAATTCATTAATATGTATGATTTCAACCCCAAAGAGTTTCTTTACTTGTACAGGATCAGCTGTTCCGGTATACATATTCATATATCTGCCACCAAATAACCCCAGATTCATACCATTTAAATCTCTTACCGCTTTTGAAGCTATGGTAATCTCTTTGATTTTCTTAAAAAATTTTTCTTCTTCAGGATTAGCATAAATAAATTCATGTTCAATCCCCATATCATCAAAAGCACCGTGAAACTGACATGCAGGAACAAGTGATAACACCCTGGTTTCATTAAAAGCCCATAATATAATGGGTATTCTTATATTTAAACTATTTATAATATCAATTGCTAGTGAAGGTGATGGCCATACACCTATTTGGAAAATAACGCTGTCTATATTTTCCTTAGTTAAATGATTAATAACTTCTTGAGTTGCTTTTCTATCTTCTATAAATCTTTCTATATTTAATATATCTAATCCTTCTTTTATTAATATTTCTTCAGCTCTTTTCCTGTACTCTATAATTACATATCTGCTTTCAGGTGAAATTGGTGAAATTTCTTGAGGTATTGAAAAAGTAACTATTGCAGCTTTAGGTTTAATTGGATATTTGCTTGTATAATTATTACTATATTTCATAAATCCACCCTCTAAGTAAAATTATGATTTTATCTTAACAATATTTAGTTATTTACAACTTTTACATCTTTAACAGATTTACGCTCAACCAAATAGGTATCTAAAACTATAGATATGTTTCCTTTTAATTCTTTATTTAAAAGACCTATGAGTTTTTCAACGGCAAGGTATCCAAGTTTTTTCTTTTTTTGATGAATAGTTGTAAGAGGAGGATAAGTTATCTTAGAAAACATAATGTCATCAAAGCCCAGTAACGAAATATCGTCTGGAACTCTTATATTATTTTCATTAAAATAATTAATAATACCTAATGCAATAAAATCTGACAGGCAAAATATTGCTGTATATTTTTCCAGATGTTTTGAGATTTCCTGAGCAGCCATATATCCACCGTATATACTCAAGTCCGTTTCATAAATTGAAGAATCATCTATATCTATGGAGTTTTGCTTTAAGGCATCTCTGCAGCCATGAATTCTTATATCAAATAAAAATTTGGTTATATTAGAGCTGACTAATGCTATTTTCTGATGTCCTTTATTAATTAAATATTGTGTACCATCAAATGCTGCCTGATAATTATTTATGGAAACTAAATTGAATTTATCTTTAAAGATTTCAGCATTTATGAAAACTATTTCTATACCGTTGTCTAATAGTCTTTTAAAAAGAATTTCATCATTTTTATCTATATCACAACAAAATACAACTCCATCATAATTTCTATTAAACAAAATATCTTTGCAGAATTCCTTTTTATTTTTATCTTTATTATAATTAAAAATAAACAGATTATATCCTTTCTCAACTGCACACTGTTCTGCACCAAATAAAACATCTATGTAAAAGGGAGACTCTATTGTTTCCAAAAATATTACTAAATTTTTTGTTTTTCTGTTTCTCATTCCCCTGGCTATACCTGAAGGATAATAACCTACTTCTTCAATTACCTTTTTGATCTTATCCCTGGTATATGGTTTAACTAAATCTGGAGTATTTAGATACCTTGATACAGTAGTAATACCTACATCTGAAAGCTTTGCTATATCTTTTATGCTTAAATTTTTTTCATTCATAGGATTTGATTTAAAATTATGGTAACATTTCCTGGTAATATTACCTGGAAACATTTCCATAATAAAATAATCATAATTCTTTGTCAAGAAAAATTA
>JAMDDL010000220.1 GCA_023488645.1 Actinomycetota bacterium
CCTGCAAATCTGAACTTGAAGGAATTTAAGAATAATGTTTGCAGCAAAGTTGTTCTTTACGAAAGCATTCTTTCCGGAGATATACCTAAATATCGTGTTGAAAGAGAATTTTTATTAAAATAAATTCATTGTTTAACCTGATTTTTTTATATCGTTAGCATCTAAAATTTAGTGATAAAAAATAAATTAATGGGCAAGGATGGGTTATTTCAAAAACACGCAAGCTTTTCCCCAGCGAGAAAAAGCTTGCTCAGTTTCAGGCTTCGCTCTCCTCTTAGAAGAGGAACCATGCCCGCTTCGCCTTCAAATGGTTTTCTCAATAACCCATCCTTGCCCTTAAAGTTTTACTTTTATCGCTATCACGGAATTTTAGATACTTCCATTTATTGTAGATTTTATTTAATTTGACAGTAAATAAAATTTTTATACTTTTATAAAAAAATTTAAATTTGGATTATTATCAAAAATGTTTTATTTTATTTTATTAAAAAACTATTCAAACGAATTGAGGGACAGTTATGAAATATAAAAAAAGTTTATGGTTTTTTATCATATTGATTATTATATTTTCCATGTCTTTTAGTGCCTGTACTTTGATTACAAAAATGATAAATACTTCCGCCACAACTCAAACTTCAAAAGAAAAATCGTCAACAGCAACAGATTATAATAATAATTTTACTTTAAAAGACTTAAATAACAATGATATTTCACTTTCAGATTTCGCTGGCAGCATTGTTGTTTTAAATTTCTGGGCTACTTGGTGTCCTCCCTGCAAAGCTGAAATCCCTGATTTTATTGAGGTGTATAATTCCTATAAAGATAAAAATGTAAGTTTTTTAGGTGTTTCTGTTGATGAAGACATGGCAGCCCTAAAGCAATTTGTTCTGGATTATAAAATTAATTATACAATTGTACATGATGAAAGTTCCAAAAACATTTCAGGAAAATGGGGAGTTAATGCCATTCCCACAACATTTATTCTTGACGGAAGCGGCAATATCCTTGATTCTCAGATAGGCCAGATGTCTAAAGAGCAATTGATTTCAAAAATTGAATCCGCACTTGAAAAAATTAAATAAGATAATATTTAGGACATAATTTTTAGAACTTATTGCAAAAAATCTGAATTAAACTGATAATATATCTTTATTATTTTGGCTCATTATTTTTAATTTAATTTTAAATTTTTGGAGGATATTTTGGATATAAACCCTGTAGCATTTAATCTTTTTGGAAAAATTGAAATCAGATGGTATGGCATTTTAATTGCCATAGGACTTGTTCTTGCAGTTGTTTTATCTTACTATATCGCAAAATACAGACAACTGAAAGCTGATGAAATAATTAATTTTGCTCCTTTTGCAATAATTGCCGGAATTATATTTGCAAGACTGCTTCATGTTGTAGTTAACTGGACTTTTTATGCAGCTCATCCATCTTATATTTTTGCATACAGGCAGGGCGGGCTTGCAATTCAGGGTGCAGCAATTGGCGGAATAATTGCCCTGATAATTTTTTCAAAAGTCAGGAAAATTGACTTCTGGGCTTATGCTGACTGCATAGTTCCAGGCCTGGCTATTGCACAGGCAATTGGAAGATGGGGTAATTTTTTTAATCAGGAAGCATTTGGACGTCCAACAAGTTCAAGAATAGGAATTTATATTGCACCGGAAAACAGACCGCCGGATTATATTAATTCAGAATATTTTCATCCAACTTTTTTATATGAATCAATTGCAAACTTCATTTTATTCGGGATACTAATATTTATGCATTACTGGTTTAAAAAACGCCCTGGTAAATATCCTAATGGTTTAATTCTTAATGCCTACCTTATAATTTATTCCCTGTACAGGATATTTATTGAAGCATATAGAATAGACAGCTCTTATGTAGGGCCTATAAAAGTGGTGTATATAATCAGTGGACTTATAATAATTACTTCCCTGATAATAACAAATATCCTTGTAAATAGATTTAACACAAGAAAAAAAGAGAAAGAATCTGCTGAGGAAGAAAAGTAGGAAAAATAATAACCTTTCTGATGTCATATAATCACTTTGATGCTGTATTTGCAGCCGCAATAACTCTGCCTGTAGAAATTATGTTTTTTACTTATTTCAACAGTTTTCCTGAATCCGTCCTTTTTCTTAAAATTAGATTCAAAGTATGATATACCATACTTGCCTTCCATATCTTTGCCAATTCTGTTTATAAGTTCAAAATTTTTGTGTGGACTTATGCTCATAGTAGAAGCAAAACAATCAAATCTGCTAGATTTCGCAACTGCTGCTGTTCTTTGAAGTCTGAAACTGAAACATTTTTCACATCTTTTACCGCCTTCAGGCTCTTCTTCCAGCCCTGAAACATAATTTTCCCATGACTTGTAGTCATATTTGCCGGTTATTAAATTAGCGTCATATTCTTTTGCAAATTTTTTGATATCGCTTAATCTTTTTTTATATTCATCTTCGGGGTAGATATTGGGATTAAAATAAAATATTGTAACCTTATAATTTTCGGAAAGAATTTCATATGGATATCCGGCACATGTTGCACAACATGCATGCAAAAGAATTTTTTTTATATCTTTTTCCAACTTATTAATTTGAATTTAAACAAATTTTTATTACACTAATAATATTATCATTAATTCTGCATATCAATTCATTATTAATTTTATCCTCTTTTTAAATTATACCGAAATTCCGGAAAGCAACTTATTCTGTCTCCAGAGCACTTCTATTTTAAAAATTATATGTGGTAATATAAATAAAGCAGGGTTTATTTTCAAGATAAAGCCAGAGCTTAAAGAAGTGTTCCATACGGAATGGATTAAAATATATTTTTTAGAACTTTAGTAAAATGTATAATATTGTTAAATATATAAATTATTAGAAACGATTTTTTAAGAAAGGTAAATATTAAATAAAATGGAATTCTCAAAAAATAA
>JAMDDL010000143.1 GCA_023488645.1 Actinomycetota bacterium
GAGCTTCAAAAATACAAGAATGTAAATCCCAATGCCCATATAGAGTTTGAAAAAGTAAAAGAGCGTTTTGAATTTCTTCAGGGACAAAAAAATGACCTTGCCGAAAGTAAAAAAAGCCTTGAAAAACTGATTGTGGAATTAAACCTTAAAATCATGCAGTATTTTAATGATAAGTTTAATGAGATAAATGAGAATTTCAAATACTACTTTAAAATGCTTTTTCCGTTGGGAAACGGGGAGCTTTTAATAACTGAAGACGGACAAGCAGATGATGATCTGGGAATTGATATAAGTGCAGATATTGGAAATAATAAAAGCGTTGCACTTCAGATGCTGTCAGGAGGAGAAAAGGCTCTGATTTCAATTGCCTTCCTGTTTTCAATTTTTGCGGTAAATTCTTCGCCGTTTTATATTTTTGATGAAATAGATGCGGCTCTTGATGATGCAAATTTAAACAGATTTATGACTCTGGCAAGGATATTTGCTCAAAACAGACAGGTTATAATAATTACACATCAGAAAAAAACAATGGAAGCCGCTGATATTATTTACGGATTTACAATGCAGTCTAACGGCATAACAAAAATAGTTTCAGAAAAAATAAAGGATACTTATGTTCAGGCTGGTTAAAAATTTAAGTTATTTATGGAATAAATTTAAAGGCAACAATATACAGTTCTGGGATAGTCTGGAAGAAGAACTGATTCTCAGTAATGTAAGCGCAAATACTGCAAATTTCATCCTGAATGATATTAAGGATTACTGCTTTAAAAATAATATAAATGATTTAAATAAAATTAAAAGTTTAATTAAAGAAAGATTAAAAACAATATTAAAAGTTGATGGAGAACAAAAAATAAATACCACCGGCAGAAAGCCGTTCATTATTCTGGTTGCGGGAGTTAATGGAACAGGTAAAACAAGCAGTATAGCAAAACTTGCCAATTTGCTTCAAAATGATGGGAACAGCATTTTAATAGCTTCTGCTGATACTTACAGGGCTGCAGCAACGGAACAGATTCAGTTTTTTGGGAAAAAGCTTGGAATTGAAGTTGTGCATCATCAAAAAAACTCCGATCCTGGTGCAGTAGTTTATGACAGTATGGATAGTGCACTTGCAAAAAACATTGATGTCCTTATTATTGATACGGCAGGCAGAATGCAGACTTCTGCAAATCTGATGGATGAATTAAAAAAGATTCAAAGAGTGATAAGCAAAAAAAATGGAAGGGGTCCTGATGAGGTTTTGCTGGTAATTGATTCAAATACGGGACAGAATGCCAGAAACCAGGCTGAACTTTTTCATAAAGCTTTGGAAGTTACAGGTATAATATTGACCAAAGCAGACAGTACGTCAAAGGGTGGTATAGTACTGACAATTAAACATGATTTAAATATACCCGTTAAATTTATAACTTATGGGGAAAAAATAAGTGATATCAGTTATTTTGATCCAGAAAAGTTTACGGATTTACTGCTTGATTAATCTCCTTAAATATTTTATTAATATTATTATTTATTAAACCTGGATTTAGTAAGAGTGAAAAAATGTTTGAATTTCTGACTTCAAAATTTGAGGATTTATTTTTTAAAATTAAAAACAAAGGCAGGTTAAGCCCTAAGGATCTGGATGATGCTTTAAGGGAAATAAAGCTTGCATTGCTTGAAGCTGATGTCAACTTTGTTATTGTAAAAGAATTTCTGGAAAATATTAAACAAAAAGCCATCGGTGAAAATATACTTGAAAGTCTTACACCATATCAGCAGATAGTAAAAATTGTTAATGATGAAATAGTTAATTTACTGGGCGGCTCTTCGAGCCAGATAAATTTTTCCCAAAGAATACCGACAATTATAATGATGGTTGGTTTGCAGGGATCAGGTAAAACGACTGCCTGCGTTAAGCTTGCAAATCTTATAAAATCAAAATATGCAAGGAAGGTTTCCCTGATAGCCGCCGATATTTACAGGCCTGCAGCAATCCTGCAACTGATAGATTATTCAGCGAAAATAAACTGCGAGGTTTATCATGAAGATGAAAGCAAGGATCCTGTTGCTGTTTCAGTTAATGGTATTGATGCCCTGCGAAAAAGCGCAAGCGATGTTGTAATTATAGATACTGCAGGCAGGCTTCAGATAGATACTGAAATGATGAACGAGGTTGTTGAAATTAAAAGGAAAGTAAAACCCCATCAGATTTATCTGGTTGTTGATTCGATGTCCGGTCAGGAAGCTGTAAATATTGCAAAGGAATTCAACAGACAGCTCGAATATGATGGAATCATATTAACCAAGCTTGACAGCGATTCAAGAGGCGGTGCTGCTCTCTCAATAAACCATGAAATAAAAAAGCCAATAAAGTTTGTTTCCACAGGTGAAAAAATTGAAGAATTCGACATATTTTATCCTGAAAGAATGGCTTCAAGAATACTGGGAATGGGTGACGTACTTACGCTGATTGAAAAGACTGAAAAAATAATAGATGAAAAAAAGGCAAGACAGCTTGAGGAAAAAATTTATAAAAGTGAACTTAATTTTGAAGATTTTATTGATCAGCTTAAAAGTATAAAGAAACTTGGTTCTCTTGAAAAAATATTTTCCATGCTTCCTATGATGGGTAAAAGCAAAGTGCTAAAAGACATAAATCCGGATGACAGACAGCTTGACAGAATTGAAGCAATCATTAATTCAATGACAATAGCTGAAAGAAGAAATCCTGATTTGATTAACGGAAGCAGGAAAAAAAGAATTGCGGAAGGCAGTGGAACTACAGTCAGTGATGTAAACACACTTCTGAAGCAATTTGAAAATACAAGGCATCTTTTAAAACAGTTTTCAGGTGGATTTAACAAAAAAGGTTTTAACTTTCCCTTTCCTAAATTTTAGTTTTTCCTTATATTTCCTTATATTAAATATGTAAACATAGCAATAATATTAAAACATCTATAA
>JAMDDL010000142.1 GCA_023488645.1 Actinomycetota bacterium
ATCTTGTCAATCATATAGCATACCTTGTTTTTACACTATTTAAGAAATTTTCTTCAGCAGCATTTTATAATCCATGTATTTATTTATTGTATCAACTTGAAAATTGATTCTTTCTTTTTCACTTATACTATATATAAGTTTACCGGAATAAATTACCCTATGCCGCAATAAAGGTTTAGCATAATTTAAAATAACCAAATCCACATTATTATTTTTAAGCAGGCTCATTATTTCTGATAAAATTTCAGCCTTGTATCCATATCTGTAGTCTTCTTTATTTATTTTTTTTATATCGACAAATATGGCAATGTCAATATCGCTTAATCTATTAGCTTTCATGGTTGCCTGAGAACCAAAAATGTATGCAAATAAAATTTCCTTATGTTTTTTAAAATAATTTATTAATTCTTCCTTTATGGAATACAAGTTAATTTGATTTTTCATCTTTTTTACAGCAAAATATTTTTATATTTAAATCAAGTTTATCAAGTTTAACATCTTTATTGCAAATGATAAAAATATTTATAGATACATGCGCTTATTGTGATGCTGTCAAAATAAATTCCAGCGGAAAGAAAAAAGAAGATATTGATGCTCTTAAAGAAATAAGAGATCTTGCCTTAAAGAATCAGATTAAAATATATATGGGTAAATACAATTATGATGAATTATGCAGGGCTTCTGAAATTACATTTAAGAAAACCGACGAATTTTGGGATAATCTTGTGAAATTTCCTGAAGAAGAGGTAGCGTTGGAAGACAGTCATCTATATTCTTATAACAAACTGAAAAATGAACTTGAAGATAAGGATGGCGCAGATTCAAAGATTATAGTAGAGGCGGAATACAGCAATGCCGATTATTTTATAACTACAGATTATAAGAGGATTAATTCGCTGAGCAAAAGCAAGAAACTTTTTAATACCAAAGTTATGAGACCAGCAGATTTGTCAAAGGATCTGTTGCATCACAGAAAAAAAATTTCTAAAAGCAGATTTACAAAATACTACTAATCTAATTTGACATAAAAAATTTATCATGAAAATATTATTAAGAAATCAATGATAAAGGTTATTATATAAATCGAGTGCAAAAGTGAGTAAAAAATAAATATCAAAATGAATGAAGATAAAGTCCATAAAAAATATATAGAAATTTTGCGCAATATGACGCCACAGCAAAAGATAGATAAAGTCTTTGAGCTAAATTCCATGGCAGATGAATTGTTTAAAATAGGTCTTAAGGAAAGATTTCCAAACTTAACTGAAGAAGAATTTAACAAATTATATAAATCCAGAATTGAAAAATGTTACAACCGCAACTGGTAATTGATATAATAAATATACTTAATAAAAATAATATTGAATATATGCTGACGGGTTCTCTTGTCTCCAGTCTGCAGGGCGAACCACGTTTAACTCACGATATTGACCTGATTATTAATATAAATGAAAATGAAGAAAATAAAATAGCAGATATTTTTTCAAAGGATATATTTTATTTTGATACTGATGAAATTATCCAGGCTATTAAAAATAAAACTCAATTCAACATTATTGCATGTGATGGCAGTGGGAAAATAGATTTCTGGCTTTTAACAGGCAGCAATTTTGATAAATCAAGATTTACCAGGAGGATAAAAAAAATTTTCTTTGGTATAGACGTTTTTGTTTCAACTCCGGAAGATACAATTATTGAAAAACTATACTGGTCAAAATTATCAGGAAAAAGTCAAAAACAATTTACTGATGCCTTGAGAGTATTTGAGATACAGTATGATATTTTAAATATGGATTATATAAAATATTGGGTAGATAAATTACTTTTAAATGATATATTTATTGAATTAGAAAAAAGCAGAGAGAATAAATTATAAGAAAATAAACTGGTTAGGAAATGCCTGAAAAGAAGATAAAAGTATTAAATATTGTTCCCACTCCCTTTTTTGCAGACAGGGGATGCCACATGAGAATACTTGGCGAGATGAAAGCTCTTGCCAAATATGACTATCAGAATATTATCTGCACATATCATAACGGGAGAAATCTTGAAGGTCTTGACATAAGAAGGATTATAAATATTCCATGGTATAAAAAGCTTGAGGCGGGTCCATCCTGTCATAAATTTTATATAGATATATTGCTGTTCTTTAAAGCAGCATCAATTTATTTTAAGGAGAAGCCTGACATAATATATGGCCATCTACATGAAGGTGCTTTTGTCGGAGGCCTTATTAAATATCTGATAACTTTTGGAAGAGTTCCTCTTGTTTTTGATGTGCAGGGAAGTCTTACTTCTGAACTGGGAACTTTTAACTGGCTGAAGATTAAGCCGATTAAATGGTTTTTCCATAATTTTGAAAAACTTATATGCAAGATGCCTGATTTTTTCATATGCAGTTCTGTTTCAAATGGTGAAATAATTAAAAACAGATTTAATATAAAACCTGAAAAAGTTAAAGTAGTAATTGATGGTGTGCATACGGATTTCTTTAACAAGTCTCCTCAGCCAGGCTTAAAAAACCAACTTGGTATTCCTGAAGATGCACCTTTGATAATTTTTACGGGAGCCCTTCTGGCAGCAAAGGGAATATGGAATCTGGTTGATGCAATTCCAATGGTTTTATCCAAAAGAAAAGACGCACATTTTTTAATTGTCGGATACCCTGTTGAAGAAACGCAAAAAAGGATAAAAAAACTTGGGATACAGGACAATGTTCATATGACCGGAATGGTTGATTATTTTGACCTTCCTGATTTTCTTCTGATAAGTGACATTGCTGTTGAGCCAAAAATTGACAAGGCAGGTGAAGCAAGCGGTAAAGTTATAAATTATATGGGTGCCGGGCTTCCTGTGGTTTGTTTTGATTCCCAAAATAACCGCAAGTTTCTGGGTGATGGCGGAGTTTTTGCAGAAGG
>JAMDDL010000198.1:0-4143 GCA_023488645.1 Actinomycetota bacterium
ATGGAACAGTAATTTCGATTTGGGATATTACTGAAGAAAAAATAGCACAAAATCAAATGAAATATCTTGGATTTCATGACAGCCTGACAGGACTTTATAACAGGGCTTACTTTGAGGAAGAACTTAAAAGACTTAACACTGACAGATATTATCCATTAAGTATTATTATGGGAGACTTGAATGGATTTAAACTCATCAATGATGTATTCGGTCATCTTAAAGGTGATGAAATGCTGATGCAGATGGCTGATATCTTAAAAAAATCATGCAGAAAAAGCGATGTAATTGCCAGATACGGCGGAGATGAGTTTGTAATCGTCTTACCCAAAGCTGATGAAAAAGTTTTAAAAAATGTTATTTCAAGGATAAAAAAAGCATGCAGAGAATTAAATTCAAGTAATTCATTTATTACCGTGTCAATCGGAAGCGCAACAAAATATAGTAATAATATGGAAATGGATAGTCTGGTTGTTGAAGCTGAAAATATGATGTATAACGCAAAAATTGATGAAAGCAGGGAAGCTAAAACTTTAATATTTGATCATTTAAAAAAGGATTATCAGGAAAGAAGAAAAAATATAAGGGAAAATTTAAACTCAAAACTTTTAATTGCAGAAAGACTTGGAAAGTCTCTGGGATTGAGTAATAAAAACCTGACCGAACTTAAACTTTTAATAAAGCTTCATGACATTGGAATGATAGTTATTCCTGAAGAAATAATAAACAAACCCGGGATTTTAACTCAAAAGGAAAAAAAATTAATTCAAAAACATTCTGAAGCCGGCTACAGAATTGCTGAATCAATAAAAAATGTGGCAGTAATTGCCGATGCAATTCTGCATCATCATGAGAATTGGGACGGGTCAGGTTATCCAAAGGGATTGAAAGGAGAAGAAATACCCTTGCTTTCACGTGTAGCTGCTGTAGTAAATGCTTATGATGCAATGGTTAGCGACAGACCTTACAGAAAAGCCTTGCCGCCTCAAATGGTCAGAGAAGAACTTGAAAATTCAAAGGGAAAACAATTTGATCCATATCTTGTAGACCGCATTATTTATTATTTAAACTTCTGATTTTTTAAACACTTCATAATTTCTTAAATTTTATTTGATATAATTAAATTATTTAATATAATTACTATTATTTTAATAGTAATAGTAGAAAATATTCTAGAAATTTAATACTAAAATTTTCCGGTATCAATTATAAATTATAATTTAATTAATATAAGAATATATATAAGAAAGGATCCTTATGAAACGAATATATTTGGATTATGCAGCCACAACTCCAACAAATCCGGAAGTGATAAGGGAAATGCTTCCTTATTTTAATGAAATTTTTGGAAATCCTTCAAGTCTTCATTATTTTGGAAGACAGGCAAGCAGTGCTGTTGAAAAATCAAGAAGTATTGCTGCCGGTTTTATAGGCGCAAGACCTGAAGAAATAATTTTTACAAGCGGGGGAACTGAAAGCGATAACTTTGCTTTAAAGGGAACGGCATGGGCTAATCGCAGCAAGGGAAACCATATAATTACATCAAATATTGAGCATCATGCTGTTTTTGAATCATGCATCTTTCTTGAGGAAAATGGCTTTTCAGTTACGTATTTGCCTGTGGCGCCAAATGGAATTTTAGATCCTGATGTTGTTAAAAAAGCGATAACTAAGGATACAATACTAATTTCTATAATGCATGCAAACAATGAAATAGGCACAATTCAGCCCGTAAAGGAAATTGGCAAAATTGCAAAAGAAAATAGCATATATTTTCATATTGATGCAGTACAGTCTTTCGGACACATTCCTCTAAATGTTGATGATTTAAACATAGATATGCTGAGCGCTTCCGCCCATAAGCTGTACGGGCCAAAAGGAATAGGCTTGCTTTATATTAGAAAAGGCACCAGAATACAGCCTTTTATGACAGGCGGAGGGCAGGAAAAGAAATTAAGGGCATCAACTCATAATGTTCCCGGAATTGTTGGTTTTGGAAAGGCAATTGAACTGGCTGCCGGTAAGATGCAGGCTGAAGCAGAATTTCAAAAAAAGTTAAGAAACAAACTCATTAACAATGTCCTTGAAAATATTGATAATTCAAAATTAAATGGGGACAGCGTGCTAAGACTTCCAAATAATGCCAACTTGTCAATAAAATTTGTTGAAGGCGAGGGAATTATTCTTGGACTTGACCTTGAAGGAATTGCAGCATCTTCCGGTTCAGCCTGCACTTCAGGCAGCCTTGAACCTTCACATGTTTTGAAAGCAATAGGCAGAGCTGCAGATCTGGCAAGGGGATCGGTTCGCTTTTCACTTGGCAGGTATAACACTGAAGAAGAAATTGATTATACAATAGAAAAATTAACGGCAATTATTAAAAAACTAAGAAAAATGTCACCCTTACTGAAATAAAAAAATGATTTCCTTAAATAATATAAACTCAAAGAAAAAAGTTATGGCTGCAATGAGCGGAGGTGTTGATTCTTCGGTGGCGGCATATCTTTTAAAACAACAGGGTTATGAAGTTGCCGGAGTTACAATGTGTCTTGGAATAAAAACAGTTTCAGATGATGAGCCAAAATGCTGCGGTGAAAATGCAATAAATGATGCCAGAAATGTATGCATAAAACTTGGTATTTCTCATCATGTTTTTGATTTTTCAGATGCAATGAGAATTAAGGTTGTAAACAAATTCATTAATTCTTATATAAACGGAAAAACTCCAAATCCATGTATTGACTGCAACAAGTATTTAAAATTCGGACTGCTTGTGGATAAGACTGAAAGTCTTGGTTTTGATTGTATTGCTACAGGACATTATGCTGCGATTGAAAATATTAACGGCAGTTATTTTTTGAAAAAGCCTGTCGACAGGGCAAAAGACCAGACATATTTTCTATATTCAATAAAAAGGGAAAATCTTTCAAAAATAATTTTTCCACTGGCAAAATATGGTAAGGAAGAAGTTAGAGAAATAGCCCGAAAAATTAACCTGCCTGTTGCTGAAAAGGAGGAAAGCCAGGAAGTTTGCTTCGTTGACAGGAAAAAATACATGGAATTTTTAAAAAGAAATGCTGATATTAATGAAATAAGACCTGGAAACATTTTGGACATAAATGGAAAGATTATCGGAAAACATGAAGGTATTGCTTTTTATACTATCGGTCAGAGAAAGGGACTGGGGATTAGTGCGCCATCTCCCTTATATGTAGTTAAAATAGATCCAAAAAAAGCTGAAATTACAGTTGGACAGAGAAAATATTTAAAAAATAAATGTCTGATAGCCCGTAGCATAAATCTTCTTTGTGAAAAATTACCTGAAAGAGTAAAGGCGAAAATACGCTACGATCATAAGGAAGCAGACTGCATTATAACAAAAACAAAAGAAGGGTTGCTTATAACCTTTGATATTGAGCAGGAAGCAATAACACCAGGACAGTCTGTTGTTTTTTATGATAATGATCTTGTTTTGGGAGGGGCAGAAATCTTAAAGGTGTTAACTGATTTTTAAATTTTTTTAAAAGTTTTTTAAAGTTTATTTGACAAACAGCAGATATTAATATAAATTATTAATTACTACTAATACTACTAAATTAATAGTATATAGAATTAAGTTATGTATATAAATTTAAATATTTTTATAAAAAATAAAACTATAGGCATAAATTAAAGAACTTAAAGATAAATGAAGGTAAAAAATGAGGATATCAACAAAAACAAGATATGGCATGAGGTTAATGATTAACCTGGCTGCTAATTTTAAAAACGGCTATTCTTTTTTAAAAGACATTGCAAAAAGCGAAGGGATATCAGAAAAGTATTTAAGTCTTATTGTAATTCCCTTAAGGACTGCAGGTTTGCTTAAAACAACTCGTGGAGTTCATGGTGGCTATATTCTTTCAAAAGATCCTTCAGAAATAACCGCAGGGCAGGTTGTTGAAATTCTTGAAGGAGATTTAAGTCTTGTAGAGTGCATAAAGAATGAAAAATACTGTATTAAATTAAAAAATTGTGCTTCCCGTGATATATGGTTTGATTTAGGCAAAAAAATGACTGAATTTTTAAATTCCCTTACCTTAAAAGATCTGGCAAAACTGCAAAGTGAAAAAAAATCAGTATCAATGGATTATATTATTTAAAAAA
>JAMDDL010000198.1:4455-15222 GCA_023488645.1 Actinomycetota bacterium
TTAAAGAAAATAATATTCTGGAAAATAAATTTAAAAACCTGAAAGAAATTATAAAATCAATGGACAGCATTCTGGTTGCTTTTTCAGGCGGAGTTGACAGTACATTGCTTTTAAAAGTTGCAGTTGATGTATTAAAAAATGAGAATGTTCTTGCAGTTACTGCAAAATCTGCAACTTTTCCTCAAAGAGAAATCAGAAAAGCAGTTGAAATTGCCGGTAGTTTAAAGGCAAGACATATGATTATGGAAAGCAGTGAGCTTGATAATCCTTCTTATATAAATAATGACACACAAAGATGTTATTTCTGCAAAACAGAACTGTTTGAGGATTTGAAAAAAATCGCAGAAAGAGAAGGTATAAGGTTTGTTGCAGATGGACAAAATTATGATGATATAAGCGACTTCCGGCCCGGGATGAAAGCTGCCCTGGAAAAAGGTGTAAGAAGCCCTTTAAAAGAATCCTTTCTGACAAAAGCAGAAATTAGAAAATTATCAAAAAGGCTTGGACTTCCAAACTGGTCAAGTCCTTCATTTGCATGCCTTTCAAGCAGAATTTCTTATGGAACACAAATCAGAAAAGAACTTCTTGAACGGATAGACTTTCTGGAAAACCTGCTTCTTGATCTTGGATTTAGCCAGGTAAGAGTAAGACATCATAACTCAACAGCAAGAATAGAGGTTTTAGAACAGGAAATGAACAAATTTAATGATCCCGATATACGGATGCAGATTATTACAAAGTTTAAAGAGCAGGGTTATTTATATGTAACACTTGACCTTGAGGGTTATAAAACAGGCAGTATGAATAAAATTTTAAGTAAAAATCCTTAAATATTAATAATAATATTTATAGCTTAAAACCTGCTCACAAGAATTAATAGTTAATTAAAAATAATAAATATGATTACAAGGAGAAAAAAATGACAAAAATTGATGAAAAATTAAAAGTTGAAACTCTTGCCTTGCATGGAGGGCAGGAAGCCGATCCGACAACCGGAGCAAGAGCTGTGCCGATTTATCAAACAACTTCATATCAGTTTAAAGATACGGAACATGCGGCAGATCTGTTTGCATTAAAAGAATTTGGGAATATTTATACAAGGTTAATGAATCCTACTACAGATATTTTTGAGAAAAGAATAGCATTGCTGGAAGGCGGCATTGGTGCATTAGGGGTGGCTAGCGGACAGGCAGCAGAAACATTGGCGATCCTGAATATAGCTCAAAATGGGGATGAAATAGTTTCTGCGGATAACCTGTATGGAGGAACATACAACCTTTTTCATTACACCCTGGCAAGATTTGGGATAAAAGTTAATTTTGTTAAATCAAATGATTTTGAAAGTTTCAAAAAAGCCATAAACAAAAATACCAAAGCTCTTTATGCGGAATCAATAGGAAATCCAAAACTTGATATTGCAGATCTGGAGGGACTTTCAAAAATTGCACATGATAATGGAATACCTTTAATACTGGATAATACATCTTCTCCATATATTTTAAAACCATTTGATTTTGGAGTTGATATTATAGCTTATTCTGCTACTAAATTTATAGGTGGTCACGGAACTTCTATCGGGGGAGTCATAGTTGATTCAGGGAAATTTGATTGGGAAAATGGGAAATTTCCTCTCATAACAGACCCTGATCCTGCCTATCATGGGCTTAAATTTGTCGAAGCATTAAGACCGCTTGGAAATCTTGCATATATTATAAAGGCAAGAGTCATACTTTTAAGGGATCTTGGACCTGCACTTTCTCCATTTAATTCATTTTTATTTCTGCAGGGTCTGGAAACCTTGCCATTAAGAATGATAAAACACAGTGAAAATGCACTTGCTGTTGCCAATCATCTTGAATCTCACTCTCTTGTAAAATGGGTAAATTATCCCGGACTTAAGTCAAGCCCTGAAAAAGAAAGAGTTGCAAAATATTTAAAAAAGGGAGCCGGAGCAATAATTGGTTTCGGTATTAAAGGCGGAGTTGAAGCTGGAAAGAAATTTATAAATTCCCTGCAGTTAATTTCCCACCTGGCAAATATTGGTGATGCAAAAACACTGGCAATTCATCCTGCAACAACAACCCATCAGCAGCTTTCAGAAGAGGAACAACTTGCAACTGGAGTTACATCAGATTTTATAAGGTTGTCAATTGGGCTTGAAAATATTGATGATATAATTGCTGACATTGATCAGGCTTTGAAAAAATCTCAAGAGCAATAACAATTAATAGAAAAAATCATAACGAACATCTAAATAAAGTTACTGCAGCATAAATTGAAGATGATTCTAAATTTGGGGAAATGAATCATTTTTAGCATTAAACATTAAAAATATTTTTAGAAATTATTTAATTATAATTATCGGAGGAGAGAAATGGTAAAAATATATGAAGATATAACAAAAACTATTGGAAATACTCCTTTAGTTAAAATCAACAAGCTTGCAAAAGATTCAAAGGCAACAATTCTTGTAAAACTTGAATCTTTTAATCCGCTGTCAAGTGTAAAGGACAGGATTGGGGTTGCCATGCTGGAAGCTGCGGAAAGGGAAGGGAAAATAAACAAAGACACTGTTATAATCGAGCCGACCAGCGGAAATACAGGGATAGCTCTTGCATTTGTTTGCGCAGCAAAGGGTTATAAATTAATTTTAACCATGCCTGAAACTATGAGCATAGAAAGAAGACAGCTTCTTAAAATATTTGGAGCAGAGCAGGTTTTAACTGAAGGTGCAAAGGGAATGAGCGGGGCAGTTGAAAAAGCAAATGAACTTGCGGCGGCAACCAAAAACAGTTTTGTACCTCAACAGTTTAATAATCCTGCAAATCCGGAAATACACAGAAAAACAACGGCCATTGAAATTTTAAATGATACTGGAGGAAAAGTTGATTATATTGTTGCCGGAATCGGAACAGGCGGTACAATTACAGGAGTTGGAGAAGTTTTAAAGAAAAAAATTCCCGGAGTTAAAATTATAGGAGTTGAACCTAAAGATTCACCTGTTTTATCAGGTGGTAAACCAGGTCCTCATAAGATTCAGGGAATCGGAGCAGGATTTGTACCTCAAATATTAAACAAAGCGGTTATTGATGAGATTATCACTGTTACAAATGAGGATGCCGGAGAAATTGCAAGAAAACTTGCAAAAGAGGAAGGAATACTGGCAGGGATTTCAAGCGGAGCTGTGCTGTGGGCTGCTCTTGAAATATCAAAAAGAAAGGAAAGCGAAGGGAAAACAATTGTGGTAGTTTTGCCTGACAGCGGTGAAAGATATCTGTCAACATGGCTTTTCCAGGAATAACTGTTTGTAACTGCATTTGTAACTGCCAAGTAGTAATTGTTTGCAATTACTGTATTTATATCGAAAAGTATGATTAATATTGCTTTTTTATTATAATGTTACCTGCAGAATAGCATGAGTATTACCCTGATATAAAACTATATATATGAAACCATATTATTATATATAAATGGAAAATAAAAAAGACGATAAATTTAATAATATTAATGATTCGGGAAGTGTTGGTATTGTAAAAACCAGTTACTTTGATTTTGCAAATCCTTCTGATGAATTTGTTTTGTCCAATGGCTCCAAGTTAAGCCCTGTAACCATTGCTTATGAAACATATGGTACTTTAAACAGTGACAAAAGTAATGCAATACTGATTTTTCATGCTCTTTCGGGAGATGCTCATGCTGCAGGATATAATAGTGCAGATGAAAAAAAGCCCGGATGGTGGGATATAATGATAGGTCCCGGAAAACCTTTTGATACAGATAAATATTTTGTTATATGTTCAAATATTATAGGAGGATGCAAAGGTTCAACAGGTCCTTCATCAATCAATCCAAAAACAGGCAAGCCTTATGGAATAACTTTTCCTATAATTTCCATTAAAGATATGATTATTCCTCAAAAAAAGCTTCTTGATTATTTTGGGATTAAAAAACTTTTTTGTGCTGCAGGAGGTTCGATGGGGGGAATGCAGCTTCTGCAGTGGCTTGTTTCCTATCCTGATTTTACTGAAGGTGCCATGATTATAGCAACCTCGCCAACACATACCGCACAGGCAATTGCATTTAACAGTGTGGGAAGATATGCAATAATCGTAGATCCAAACTGGAATAATGGTAATTATTATGGAAGTGAAAAGCCTGACAAAGGTCTTTCAATTGCCAGAATGATTGGTCATATTACTTATTTAAGTGAAGAATCAATGCACCGCAAATTTGGAAGAAAGATAATAAACGGGAAGATATTTCAAGCAGATATTGCAGATTTTACAAAAGAATTTGAAGTGGAAAACTATCTTCAATATCAGGGAGAAAGCTTCATTAAAAGATTTGATGCAAATTCTTATTTATATATTTCAAAAGCTATTGATGATTTTGACATTACTGACGGTTTTGAAAATCTTACTGATGCATTTAAAAAGATAAAAGCAAAATGTTTTGTTATGTCTTTTACATCTGACTGGCTTTATCCAAAAGAACAGTCAATGAAAATAGTTAAAGCATTAAAAATAAATGGTATCGAAACAACATATACAAATTTTGAGGCACCTTATGGACACGATTCTTTTTTAATTGATGATGACAGGCTTAAAAGATTATTTGCAGGTTTTTTAAAATCTCTTGAGGAGCATATCCAATGAAGAAACTTGGAATAATAAAAAAATGGGTAAAAGAAGGAAGTAAAATCTTATTTTTAGGATGCGGCAGCGGTGAAATAATAAAATCCCTGCAGATTAGCAATAAGATAAAAGGATTTGGGATTGACATAGATGAAAATAAAGTTTATGAGGCAATCTCAAGCGGTATGTCAGTTATCCAGGGAGATATTAATAGCGACCTGACAGATTATCCGCGAAAATCCTTTGACTACGTTATTGCTCATGATATCATCCAAATCATGACAAAACCTGCCATAACGATCAGGCAGATTCTTGAGCTTTCGGACAAGATTATTATCAGCTTTCCAAATTTTGCATATATAAAAATCAGATTTGGAATGTTATTTTCAGGAAAGATGCCAAAAACAAAAATCCTTCCTTATGAATGGTATGATACGCCAAACATACACCTGTTTACCATTAAGGATTTTACAGATTTCTGCAAAAATGAGGATATTAAAATAATTGATAAAAACTTTACAGGATTTAACAAGAAATCAATTCCCAAGATTCTCATGCCCAATTTATTTTCTGAATTTGCATATTTCCTGCTCTCAAGGGATTAATATAAAAATTCAGATAATTCAGATAATATTAAAGCTGAAATAATGGAAGAAGTTATTCCAATTATAAAAAAAGAGGCTTCCTGATTTAGCATTACAGAAAGCCTCTTTCTTAAGAATGATATTTTTTTAAGAATAATATATTTAAATATTTTTAAACTTCTTCCAGCATGGTTGTGAAGAGATCATGGTGTTCCTCTTCATCTTCAAGAATTTCTTTAAATATAAAAGCGGTTGTGATGTCTTTTTCCTTATTAGCCAAATCGATAATTTCCTTATACATGTCAATAGCTTCCACCTCGGCTTTCGTGTCAAGCTCCAGAAATTCCTTTAAGGTGCTTCCAACATCTATAGCTGCCGGTTTGGTGGTAGGAGTACCGCCAAGATACCACAGCCTTTCTGCAATTTTTTCTGCATGCTTCATTTCAGTTATTGCTACCTGTTTGAACTGATCCTGCACAGCAATCCCCTTGACTCCTATAGCCTGAACATGCTGCCACATGTACTGGATGCTGACCTGTATCTCTCTTGCTATTGCTTTATTTAGCATTTCCTTCAAATTATTGCTGGCTTTTACTACAGGCTCCAATGAAACTTTCATATCCCCACCCCTTTTAGATTTTTGTATTAATTGTATTAATTATTATTTAATAATAACATTAATGGCTTTTTTAGACAATTAAATCACAAAAACGATGAATTTTTAAAATTCAGAAATAGAAACAATGTTTTTAATAAATCCTCCAACTTATCGATATCTTAATAATAATTTATAAAATATTTTTGCAGAATTTCCTGCCCCGGCTGAATTCTTAAAAAATTATTCTGTTCCCATCCGCCTTTAATTAATTTCTCAAGCAATTCAGATGAACCCTTAATTTCCGTGTATATTATTTGCTTATTTAATAATTCACTCATGAAATTTACCATATTTTTTGCATATTCCCTATGAATGTCTTCTATATCATTATTATCAATTAAAACAATCCTGTTATAGTTTTTCATCATCTCTATTGATAAAAGTCTGGCGGTTTTTTCATCAAATTTTCTTCCATATCTTTCTTTATTTTTAAACCATTCTTCAGGAATTTTATTCTCCTGGTCCGTCCATACAAGATAGCCTCTATAAGGGTCACTTCCAAATTCAATCCAGCCTTTGCATAAATAATAGGTTGCCGGATCTTTTTTAAACTCTTCCATATATTTTTCCTTTGAACCTAAAAATAAGCTTATGCAGTCATCTACCTGGGGAACTATTATTTCATGACCTTTTGATTTTAAACCTACTATACCATTACTGCATAATCCATATCCAAGTATTATCTTATCATAGTCATCAGTTATTCTGTTTATTTCTTCCTGCAGCTTTTCCCTCATCTTGTCAGGCTTGTCATGAAGATGCTGTTCCAAAAAAATAAAATCCATATCATTATGATTTAAGTTATTCAATCTGGTCAAATCACTTCTCATTACATCGCATACTATTGCTACATTTTTCATAATTCACCTGAAATTCAAATATTAAATTTAAATAATGTTTAAATTTATAACATATAGAAACAAAACTCAATATGCTTCAGTTACATATGCTTCAGTTACAGAGATTTCAATATCCCGTCAACATTGTCTTCACTGATAAATCTGCTTATATCATAAAACATTATCCTAGACAACCGGTCCTCTATACTGGGATAAGCTTCATCTTTATTGCATAGTAAAACCCATATGCTAAAATATAAATACTTGGAATTATCATAATACTTGGTTCATGAATAGTTTTATAATTTTTATAATTTTTTTAAATTTTGTATTCTAATAATCCCGGAGGCAACAAATGAAACCACTATGGGAAGGCGCTATAAGTTTTGGGCTTATCCTTATACCAGTCAAACTTTATAAAGCTACTAAAGAGAGAAAACCTGACTTTCATCTTGTGAGAGAGAAGGATTTATGCCCCATAAAATACATGCGGGTTTGCAAATTAACCGGAGAGGAAATACCTTATAATGAAATTGTCAAAAGCTATGAATATCAAAAGGGAGATTACATAATACTGCATGATGAAGATTTTAAAAAAGCTTATCTGAAGCGTACCGAAAATATTGAAATAGTTGAATTTACCGATGAAGATAAAATAGATTCAAAATATTATGAGCAGCCATATTATATTGAACCAGAAAAAGGTGCCTCTAAAGTATATGCACTTCTAAGGGAAGCATTGAAAAGAACTAAAAAAGTTGGAGTGGCAAAATATGTTTTGCATAATCTTGAACATCTCGGAGTATTAAAAGTTGAAGATGAAATTCTGGTTTTAAATCAGATACGCTTTGACAGTGAAATCAGAAAACCTGCAGATTTAAAAATTCCTGCCGGTGAAAATATGTCTGATAAGGAAATAGATACTGCGATAATGCTGATAGACCAGCTAAGTGCACCTTTTAAACCGGAAGATTTCAAGGATACTTATACGGAAGAAATAAAAAAGGCAATTGAAGAAAAGATCAAAACAGGAAAAATTACAGAAAAGGCACCTATCGAGAGCGGAAAACAAGGTGAAGTTATAAATCTTCTTGAAAAACTAAGAAAAAGCCTTGAAGAAGCAAAGAAAAAGAAAAAAGCTTCATAAAAATGGTTGAACCTATGAAACTTAAAACAAATGTGGAACTTACTCATCCGGATAAAATATTTTGGCCCAAAGAAAATTATACTAAAAAAGATTTGTTTGAATACTATGAAAAAATTTCTGCATTTATTCTACCCTACATAATAAACAGACCTCAATCCTTAAACCGCTGTCCTGACGGGATAGCAGGAGAATGTTTTTATCAGAAAGATATTGATTACAAACTGCCGGACTGGCTGCATACAAAAAAAATATATTCTGAATCCAAAAATGAAGATATTGATTATCTGGTTTGCACAGACCTTGATTCACTGCTTTATATGGTAAATCTGGGCTGTATTGATATACATCCATGGAATTCAAAAATTAACAAACTTGAATATCCTGACTTTGCAGTTCTGGATCTCGATCCTCTGGATGTTAGCTTTAGGGAAGTAAAAACAGTTGCAATAGGAGTAAAAAAATTACTGGATGAAATAGAAATAAAAGGATTCTGCAAAACTTCGGGTTCTAAGGGAATCCATGTTTATCTTCCACTTGGTGCAAAATACACTTATGAACAAACACTGGATTTTACAAAAATATTGGCAAAGTCTGTAAATATAAGCCTGCCGGAGTTAACAAGCATAGAGCGCTCACCTGAAAAAAGAAACAAAAAAATATATCTTGACTGTTATCAGAACAGGATTGGGCAGACTGTTGCTGCACCTTATTGTATAAGGCCCATACCAGGTGCACCTGTATCTACTCCATTGTTATGGAAGGAACTTGAAAGAGATATAAAACCTTCTGATTTTACAATTAAAAATATTTTTTCAAGACTTGATGAAATAGGTGATATCTGGAAAGGTGTTTTAGGTCAGGGTATAAATTTGGAGAAATGCATTAAAAAACTTTCAGCCAAGTATGTGGCATAAAAAGCTTTTAAGATTTTTCTACTCTGAAATTTTATGATATTCCATGAGATACAAATCATTATTACATTTAATTTTCGTGCTCTTGACAAAGTTATATCAATCTATTAAAGTTAGACATATCTATTTTATAATTTATTATATTTTGGAGGAGCTGATTATAGAATGTTATCAAGCTTTTTCATTGCTTTCAGAGAGGGACTGGAAGCTTTTTTAATAATCGGAATCATCATAAGCTATCTTTTTAAAACAGGTGGAAGAAGATATATCAGACAAGTATTTTTGGGAGCAGTATCTGCAATTGCCCTAAGCGTTGGTATTGCATTTCTTTTTGAACTCCTGCTTGGCGGATTTGAAGGTAAAAAAGAACAGATTTTTGAAGGGTCTGTGATGCTTCTTGCAGTAATAGTTTTAACTTATATGATATTCTGGATGAACAAACAGGCAGGTAAGATTAAAAGCGATATTGAAGTCTCAGTAGAAAAAGCAATTGACAAAGGAAGGATTTTCAGCCTGTTCTTTTTAGGATTTATCGTGGTATTCAGAGAAGGAGCAGAGACAGTTTTGTTTTTCAGGGCAATCAGCTATCAGACTGCTTCAAAAGAGCTTATAGCCGGTGCAGCAATTGGAATAATATCTTCCATTATTTTGGCTTTAATATTTTTTATCTCCACCATTAAAATTAACATTTCCCTGTTTTTTAGAATAACAGGAATACTTATAATGTTTATAGCAGCAGGGCTTTTTTCTGAAAGTGTTCATGAATTCGAGGAGGCAGGAATTTTACCTGCAATAAGGAACAATGTTTATGATATAAGCAGGTTTATCAGTAAAGACAGTGTTGCCGGAGGAATATTAAAATCACTATTTGGTTATAATCCTTCTCCTTCACTGCTTGAGATCATTATATATACAGTATACCTTGCTTTGATCGCTGTTTTAATTAGAAGATTTTTTTATAAAGCCAGTAAAATTGGCAAATAATTCAAACATGGAAAAACTCATCAGCATCCTTTTTTCACCAGGTAAGTTCATCAGCATTTTTCTGTACATTTCATCAATATTGTAATCAGTATCATTCGTTAATAATTCCTTCCAAAATGTCGTATATCTGCAATCTTTTTGACCATTCTTTTATATATTCTAAATCAGCTTCTTCTTTTAGTAAATTTTTCACAATAAAATTAAATGATTTGTTTGAAAAAATAAATATGTATGATAATATTTAATTCATATAACCATTATTAAAATGTAAAACTAAAATTATTAATATGCCATTAGTAAAAATTGTAAAACTAAGTAAAAAAGGTCAGATAGTACTTCCTTCGGAAATCAGGGAAAAAATGGGTATTCAGACTGGAAACAATGTTGTTATTTTTGAAAGAGACGGTGAAGTTGTTCTTTTGACTCCTGAAAAATATTCACAATATACGAGAGGGTTGATAAAGGGGGTCTGGGGATCCACGAAAGAGGAAGTGGAATCTTATATTAAGGAAGAAAGAGATTCCTGGAAATAAAAAATGGTAAGAATTGATGAATTTACAGCCAAATTGAGCAGTAATAAAAGTGTCAGTATTGACAGTTCTTTTTTTATTTACCATCTTGAGAATATTAAACCATATAATGAACTTACATCCATTACCATAAAAAAAATATCTTCAGGTGAATTATTTTGCAATATTTCAACTCTGGTTATATCAGAGCTTTTTGTCAGGCCTTTTAAAGAGAAGAATTTTAAAAATATCAATCTATTTGAAGAATTCATAAGAACTTTTCCCAACAGTAAAATATGTGACTTTGATTTCGATATTGCAAAACTGTCGGCAAAAATAAGAGCGCAGTCAAACTTGAGAACTCCTGATGCAGTACTGATTGCTACAGCAATAGCAAGAGGTTCTGATGTCTTTATAACAAATGATTTAAATATAAAAAAATTTTCAGATAATAAATTACAGATATTAGTAATGGAAGATTATATAAAATAGTAATAATAT
>JAMDDL010000167.1 GCA_023488645.1 Actinomycetota bacterium
TTTTCAAGGATTTTTACAGCTCTTTTAACACCACTGCAGTAACCGCAATATTTGCTTAAAATAATTTCCATAATATCAATCCGGCTTTTCTTTCCGATAAAATAATATCTGATAAATAACAATAAAAAACATCATTTTTATTTAATTTAATCGGCAGTAAAGCATCTTTATGTTATTCATGGTAATATCGGTAATTTTTTCAATAGCTTCCCTTTTGGGATAAGCCGATATTATATTTTCAGTAATTATAAGTTCGCCAAATATGACCCTGATTTTTGAAAATACATCTTTTTTACTTTTTTTCCTCTTGGGGTCTTTTTTGGAATTATAAACTGCCATGGGCAGTATTGGAGCTTTGCTTAAGTATGCAACTAAGCCAATACCTTCTCTTCCTTCACCTATTTTGCCGTTTGCTGAACGGGTACCTTCAGGGAAGATACCAAAAACATTTCCACGGTTAAGAATTTTTAAAGACATTTTTATTGACTCCCGCGGAAAACCTGATCTGTTTATGGGAAATGAATTAAAAAACTGCAAAACTGATCTGACAAACCTGTTTTTAAACAATTCTGCCTTGGATATGAAAAATATGGGTTCCGGAAAATATGTGCACATCATTATGGGATCAAGGGAGCTTGAATGATTTGAGCATAGTATCAAACCCTTATCATGTTTTACAAAAGAATTATTTCTGTTGACAATTTCCACCCTGTAAAGCAGTCTCAAAAATGGATTTGCAAATATTCGTATAGATTTATAAAACCCTAAATAAAATTTTGATCTTTTTAAAGTAAACATATACAGAAATTAATTTTTAACTGATTTTAATTTTTTAATATATATATTCTTAATAAAATTAAATACTTCCCCGATATTCATGCACGTTGTATCAATTACTTCCGCACCGTCAGGAACTATAAGCGGACTGTCATTTCTGCTGCTGTCAATTTTATCTCTGTTTTCTATTTCACATTTTATCTGATCTTCTAAAGATGACTGATTGTTCCGGCAAAGCTGCTTTTTTCTTCTTTCTACACGCTCATCTATGCTTGCTGTTAAATATATCTTGCATATTGCGCCCGGACATACAACACTTCCTGTATCTCTTCCTTCAAGAACAGATGGGGATTTTAAAGCCATTTCTCTTTGAAGATTTACAAGATATTTTCTTACTGCCGATAATTTTGAAACTACTGATACGGCTTCTCCAACTTTTTTGCTTCTTATTTCAAGGGTAATATCTTTGCCGTTCAGTAATACTTTTGTATATTTATCAATATCTTCAACAGTGTTATCAAATTTTAAGTCTGGTTTCAAAATAACAATTTCTCATTTGATTATAAAATTATTGGTTTTAATATGATAAAGACAATAAATATTAAACAGGAAAACAATAATATAATAACAATTGACGGACCTGCAGGAAGCGGAAAAAGCACAATTGCAAAAATGCTGGCAAAAGAATTAAAGCTAAATTACATAGATACCGGTGCAATGTACCGGGCTATCACTCTTCTTGCAATTGAAAACAAAATTGATTTAAATGATGAAAAATCAATACTTGGCATTGCAAAAAAGTCAGATTTAAAATTTGATAACACTGTTGAAGATATTGATAAATATACAAAAGTATTACTGAACGGCAAAGATATTACCCTTGAAATAAGAAGCAAAAAAGTTGGAGAAGCCGTATCAATAGTTTCAAAATTATCGGCAGTAAGAAAATATCTTGTAAATCTTCAAAGAGAAATGGCTTTAAAATCCCCATCTGTTCTTGAAGGAAGAGATACAGGAAGTGTTGTATGTCCAGGCGCAATATGCAAGATATATTTAACAGCAAGCATAGATGAGCGTGTAGAAAGAAGAAAAAAGCAGCTTTGCCGGAACAATCAGTCATCTTTAGAAGATCAGATAAAATGTGAAATAGAAACCAGAGACAAAATTGACAGCAGCAGAAATGACAGTCCGCTTATAGTTCCTGACGGTGCGGAAGTAATTGATACAACGTGCATGAATATCGGGGAAGTATTTAATTTTATTAAGGATATATATATTAAAAAATTAAAATCAGTTAAAAATTAATTTCTGTATATGTTTACTTTAAAAAGATCAAAATTTTATTTAGGGTTTTATAAATCTATACGAATATTTGCAAATCCATTTTTGAGACTGCTTTACAGGGTGGAAATTGTCAACAGAAATAATTCTTTTGTAAAACATGATAAGGGTTTGATACTATGCTCAAATCATTCAAGCTCCCTTGATCCCATAATGATGTGCACATATTTTCCGGAACCCATATTTTTCATATCCAAGGCAGAATTGTTTAAAAACAGGTTTGTCAGATCAGTTTTGCAGTTTTTTAATTCATTTCCCATAAACAGATCAGGTTTTCCGCGGGAGTCAATAAAAATGTCTTTAAAAATTCTTAACCGTGGAAATGTTTTTGGTATCTTCCCTGAAGGTACCCGTTCAGCAAACGGCAAAATAGGTGAAGGAAGAGAAGGTATTGGCTTAGTTGCATACTTAAGCAAAGCTCCAATACTGCCCATGGCAGTTTATAATTCCAAAAAAGACCCCAAGAGGAAAAAAAGTAAAAAAGATGTATTTTCAAAAATCAGGGTCATATTTGGCGAACTTATAATTACTGAAAATATAATATCGGCTTATCCCAAAAGGGAAGCTATTGAAAAAATTACCGATATTACCATGAATAACATAAAGATGCTTTACTGCCGATTAAATTAAATAAAAATGATGTTTTTTATTGTTATTTATCAGATATTATTTTATCGGAAAGAAAAGCCGGATTGATATTATGGAAATTATTTTAAGCAAATATTGCGGTTACTGCAGTGGTGTTAAAAGAGCTGTAAAAATCCTTGAAAA
>JAMDDL010000180.1 GCA_023488645.1 Actinomycetota bacterium
GCGCCGCACAAATTACAAACAATTAAGTTGTCTGAAATTTTAAATTTGGACTTTTTGTCTCTGCATTCTGGACAAAGAAGCATATCTTTAAAGCTGTCAGGTTTTTCCGCTAAATTATTTAATACTTTTTTTTGATTAGTTCTTTGTAGAAAAGATTTGATAAATATGCTTGGTCCTGATTTGCAGAAAGAAAACAGCTCCTGAGAAATATTTTCAAGCATCAGTAAATTCCCAAATTTAAACTTTCCTTTTAAAAATTGTGTTCTTAAATTTGAAACACTTATAACTTTCTTTATCCGGAAATTATATTTCTTTAAATAATTAATTATGATGTTCGGATGCTGATTTAATATTGTGTCTCCTATTCTTAGGGGTTGCCGACTAAATGGTGATGTTTTTAGTTTTCCAAAAAAAAATTTGAAAATATTTTTCAGATTTCTTTTATTTGCAAATTCAAGAATAAACAACCCGTTTCCCATTAATATTCTTCCTGTTTCAGAAATAAGTTTTTCCGGATCATTTAAATGATGAACTATTCTGACAGAAATTGCCGTATCAGCAATTTCATTTTTAAATGGCAGATTTGCTGCATCTGCGGCAATAAAATATACCTTGCTGAACTTTTTATTATCCTGTTTTAAATAATTTTTGATGCTGATTTGTGCATTTTTTAAATTATTCAGGGAGTAATCAAGCATAATTATTGTATCATAATCACAATATTCATTAAAAAGTCTTCCATAACCACAACCAATATCTATTATAGTGCCTTTTTTATTTTCTCCTTTAAAAAGTTTTGAAATTGCCAGCCTTTCAGAAGCATCTTCATAAGCTCTCTTATCATCTTCCCAGAACTGCCTGTAATCATAACTTTCATAATCAGATTTTTTAAGTTCCAATATTAATCCTTCATTAGTAATTTTTGAAATATTTATAATTCATTATTTATTATACTGTTTATTATGATGTCTTTCAGAAAATATCAATGTATAAAAATAAAGTTATAATATCATAAATAATTGTTTTCTTTGTGTAATAAACAAAAAATTATAAGGAAAAGTTTAACTTTTAAGTAATTTCAGTTTCTCCATTTTCCAAATTGGTGTCTCTTGCAACAATTTTTACAGAGCAAAATTCAAGACTTGCTGCAACTACATCAGCTATTACATTCATTATATTGATTTTCTTGCCGTCTTTTGTTTCAAAACTTCTATGGTTCAGCCTTCCGCTTACCATAATTCTGTCTCCCTTTTTTAAATCATTTGCACAATTTTCGGCAAGTTTGTTCCATGCGGTAACATTAAAAAACTCTACATTTTCCATATCATTTCCTTCCCTGTTCTTCCATTTTCTGTTTACAGCCACTCTTAAATCTGTTATTGCCAGTCCTTCGCTGGTGTATTTTATTTCCGGATCTCTTGCCAGATTCCCGAGCAATGTTAGTTGATTTAAATTAGTCATCTTTCTCCTTTTTTATTTTTAATTTAAATAAAGTTTTCAAACTGGTTTTTATAATAAACTTAAAAAAATGCTCTAAATAATTAAATATAAAAATAAACAATTATTAATATGTTGATGTATTGCTAAAAATAATAGATTTTCAAAAAGCCATTTAAAAAACTTACAGCACAAATATGGGACTATTAAAACTCAAATCTGAAAGATTTACAGTTATTAAATTTTACATCCCATGGATATGTAACTTTTATCCTTGAAGTTGAGTAAACTGTACAGTTATTTTTTAAAATCCTGCCTATGAATATGAAATTTACTTTTTTAAATGTTCTTACAACTATTTCATCATAGTTAAATTCTATTAACTGTAGATCACAATCATTTTTGCGGCTGATTTCATTAGCTATTTCAAGTATTTTTTCCTGCTCAAAAAACAGCAGATTTTGAGCAGCAGCAAGAGTTGCGGCATCGGATGCATTTTTAGTGTGTTCCCGGGCGATGTATAACTGAAAAATATCAAAAATTGAAACAAACAATACTGCAAACATTAAAACAAGCACTCCTAATATTATTGAAATATTGCCTCTTGAGCTGCTGCGGATTTGCTGACTGAAAATATTTTTAAATATTATGAACTTCTGCAAATTTAATTTTTTAATATTATTTTTTACTGGCATTCCATCCTCATGCTGTTTTCTGAATAAATTAACAATGGTTTTCCGAATAATTTTGTTATCATGCCGCCAAAACCGGAATAATTTAGTGAAATTTTAACCTCCACAATATCGCCAACCTTTCTGCTTTCTTGCGAAGATGGTTCAATTATCATATCTAAAGTCATACCATCAGATAAACTTACCCCTTCCCTCATAATCTCCTCTCCAAGAACATTTGAATTAGTTGTAGAAACAACTCTGACTGCTTCTCTTGACATCTGCTTGATGTTATTTTTTAAATAAATTACATATCCTAACTGGAAAACAGCAATACAGGTTATTATTAAAAATGGGATTAATAAAGTGAATTCAACTGTCGATTGCCCATTTTTATTAACAAAAATTTTTTTAATTTTAACCCTTATGTTTTTGTTTATTTTAAATATTTTCATTACCCTAATTAAAAAGTTTCTTAAATTTTTATTTTAATAAAATAAGTTGATTGCTCACTTCATCCGGGAGTATTAAGCTTATCAGGTTTTCCTGGCAATCATTTATAATCCTTAATAATTTAAAAATTCTTATCAATAACCATATACCGCTGTTTTCCAGCAAAAATTTTTACAGCGTTCCTGCTATCTTTCCAAATGCTTTTGAGATCAAATCTATAATCATCGGCTTTCCAATGGCAATCAAAATGGCAGAAACTATGGCAGCAACTACTGTAACAAGAACATATTCAAGAGTTGACTGTCCCCT
>JAMDDL010000006.1 GCA_023488645.1 Actinomycetota bacterium
TAGTCTCTTGTTCCAAGAATTAAGGCTTCAAGTATTTCCTCATCTTCACATGAGATTAAATCTTCATATTTTATGCTGTCAGCCTTGCCTGATATTTTTTTATTTGAGGACTTCACAATGTTTTTTGAATCTGAATTATGTGGCGGTATTTCAATTAATTCATATTTGTAAGATTCTTTTTCAAGCAATTCAAGTCTCTGGTTCTTGTATCTTGTATCTTTTAACCTGATTGATTCAACTTCCTCCAGGTCAAGATCATAAACAAGCATGTCTTCTTCAAAAGGTATACCTCTGGCAAGTATTTTGCCGTTGGCATCAACAATTAAAGAGTTGCCGTCAAATACCAGCTCATCCTGTCCGCCAACAAGGTTTACATATATGATACAGGCTCTGCAGTCCGTTGCTCTTGTATGCAGCATTTTTTCACGTTCAAAAATTTTTCCGCAATGATAAGGAGAAGCAGAAATATTAATTAATAATTGTGCGCCGCCGGCAACAGCCTGAATTTTGGCGGGTCCTTCAGGATAATAAATATCTTCACAAATACTTACTCCAACCAGACTGTCTTTAATTTTAAATATTTTATTGCTGCTTCCTCTTTGAAAATATCTTTCTTCATCAAAAACTGAATAATTGGGTAAATACTGCTTGTTATAAACAGATATGATTTTTTTATTATGCATTATTGCTGCGGAGTTAAAGATTTCATTTTTTTTGCTGACAAAACCGCATATTATTGTAATATTTTGTGAAAGCAGCTTTATTTTCTCAATATATTCCAGATTTTTATCAACAAATGAAGGTTTTAACAGCAGATCCTCAGGAGGATATCCTGTCAGGGCAAGCTCAGGAAATATGACAATGTCACAGGAAAATTCTTTTGCCTTATTAACGGATTTTGCAATTAAGTTAAAATTATTCGGAAAATCACCAACAGTAGGATTAATTTGTGCAGCGCATAATCTTAAAATGCTGATATTTACTCCTTTTTATGCTTTATAATTTGCCTAAAGGAAGAAATACAGGCTCATTTTGTAAAAAATTTCAGCCGGAAGTTTATTCCTGCTGTCCGAGTTTTTCCTTTATTTCCTTTGAAATTCTATCAGGTGTCCACCTTGGCTCCCATACAAGATTAACATTTACCTTTCCTACACCATTCATTTTTTCAATTCTTTCTTTTGCCTGATCCTTAATAAATGTATGCATGGGACAAGCCATGGTAGTAAATGTCATGTCAACATTTACATCATTATTATCATTTATATCAACCTTGTAAATTAAACCCAGATCAACAATGTTTATGGGAATTTCCGGGTCATAAACTTCTGAAAGAGCTTTCAAAACATCATTTTCGGTTAATTTTTTTGTCTCATTCATTAATTTTCTCCATTTCATTTACAGCCGAATTTTATAAAAATATATCAAACTTATCTAAAAATAAAATATTTATCACTGCCTTTTTCTCTGTATAAAGGGTAATGGTTTCTAAGGTCGGTAATAATATCAGGAAGAATATTTAAAAGATAGTCAACTTCTTCAACGGTATTTTCAAAACCAAGAGAAATCCTTATAGATCCTCTGGCATATTCAGGGCAAATTCCCATTGCAAGCAAAGCTTCACTGGCTTCGGAATTAATGCTTTTGCATGCCGAACCAGCCGAAACTGCAATCCCAAATTCATTCAGTTTGTTAACCAGATCTGCTGACTCAACATATTTGAAAGTAAAATTACAATTTCCCGGGAGTCTTTTTTGCGGATGTCCGTTATATATTACATCACTTATTTTCCCCATGATACGATCTTTTAAATAATCTCTTAAACCTGCTACTTTTTCATTTCTCTCGTTGAAATTTGCTGACAGGATTTCAGTTGCCTTTGCCAGCCCTGATATCCCGGGAATATTTTCAGTTCCTGATCTTCTTCCTCTTTCCTGTCCGCCTCCATATATTTGGGGCATGACCTTTGTGCCTCTTCTTACAAATAATGCACCAACTCCCTTTGGTGCATAAATCTTATGACCCGAAATTGACAGGAGATCCACGTTAAATAAATCAACATCAATATTAATGCTCATATAGCTTTGAACTGCGTCACAATGAAAAATAATATTATTTTCCCTTGTGATTTTTCCAATTTCCTCAATAGGCTGCAGAGCCCCCATTACGTTATTTGCATGCATTATTGAAACAAGAATGGTTTCATTTGTAAGAGCATTTTTTACATCATCGGGATTTACGATTCCATTGCTGTCAACCGGAAGATAAGTAACTTTAAAACCTTCCTGTTCAAGTACTTTTAACGGCATATGAACAGCAGGATGTTCAATTTCAGAAGTTATTATGTGATTTCCTTTTTTATAGTAAGCTTCAGCTATGCCAAATATTGCAATATTGTTGCTTTCAGTACCTCCGCTTGTAAAAAGTATTTCATCAGAATACGAATTGATTGCCTTTGCAATAACTGCTCTTGAGTTTTCCAGCATACGTTTAGCTTCAACCCCCGGCATATGCGGCTCTGATGCATTGCCGAAATAAAGTGTCATTGCATCATGCACAACTTTTGCCACTTCAGGAATTACAGGAGTAGTGGCGCTGTGATCAAAATAAATATATTCTGAAAATTTCTGCATAATATATAGTATAAATTATTATTTTTATCTTAAAAATTTATTTAAAGAATTTTACTTCTTTTAAATTAAAAAATACAGCAGTCAAATTCTGCATAGTTAAATTAAAAAGTTTAAAAAATATTATTATATAAAATTCTGCTTAATTAAATTTCTTAAACTTTATCAGGTTTTAAGTTAAATATTAATACTAATGTATATAAAAATAAATTCAA
>JAMDDL010000070.1 GCA_023488645.1 Actinomycetota bacterium
TTATTTTAATAAATCTAAAACTTTTGCCTTTTCGTTTAACCAGCTTAACTGCATTTGAGTAAAATTATTTAAATCCTTTATAGTCAGCAAATTATTGCTGACTTCATTTTCTCCTATTATTATTACATGGCTGTATCCTTCAGTTTGAGCCCATTTTATTTCTTTTCCGAGGTTTTTCATATTAAAATTTGTATCACAAATTATTTTGTTATGTCTTAAAAATTTAAGTATTCCAAAAAGATATTCGTTAAAACGGGAAGACATATTTATGAGATATACTTTTGATGTCTTATTTTTAAAATTTGGAAGTATTATGCCAAGATCCTTCATTAAAAGCATTGTTCTTTCAATTCCGATTGCAAATCCTGTTGAACTTATTTTTGGACCTCCGAATTCTTCCATAAGATCATCATATCTTCCTCCTCCTCCAAGTGCATTTTGAGCGCTTTCAATGTCTGATGATATGATTTCAAAAATAGTGCCTGTGTAATAATCAAAGCCTCTTACAAGATTTTCATTATGAAAATATTCAATGTCCAGTACTTTCAATATGTCAAAAATATCCTGTAAATACTTTTTACATTTTTCACACAAGCTGCCGCTTATCTTTGGCGCATTTTTAAGTATTTTTCTGCAAGTTTCCACTTTACAGTCAAAAACTCTTAATGTATTTTTTCCAATACGGTTTAAACAATCAGCACATAAATCCTTCTCATAAGGTTTAAGATATTTTTCAAGCACATTCATATATTCTTTTCTGCATTGCGGACAGCCTATGCTGTTTATATGAAGTTTCAGGTTCTTAAATCCAAGATTTTTAAAAAGACTGTTAAGCAGCCATATAATTTCAGCATCCATGGCAGGACTGTCGCTTCCAATTGCTTCCACTCCAATCTGACTGAATTCCCTCATTCTGCCTTTTTGCGGTCTTTCATATCTGAACATACTTCCGGCATAAAATAATTTTAACGGAAGATTTTCACCAAAAAGTTTGTGTTCAATTACTGCTCTCACTACTGATGCTGTTCCTTCAGGTCTTAAAGTAAGAGACCTTCCCTTTTTATCCTGGAAGGTAAACATTTCCTTTTGAACTATTTCTGAATTTTCACCTACTGCCCTTGCGAAAACTTCCGTATATTCAAAATGAGGTGTAACAATTTCCTCATAGTTATAAATTTTAAACATTTCCCTTGCAGTGTTTAAAATAAATTCAATATATTTTATATCTTTTCCGTAATAATCTGTTGTTCCTCTTGGCGAATTATAAATCAATATTTCCTTCCTTTTAGATTAATAAAATAATAAAAAATTTTTTACATAAAGAATTTATTTAATGGTTAAAAAACCAGGTTTTTCAGAAAAAAATTATTTTCAATTTCTGTTTCAATAGTACTTTCAGGTCCATGTCCGGGAAATATTTTAAAACTTTTATCAAACCGTTTTATCTTCCTTAATGAATCATTCATTGCTCTGTTGTTTCCGCATGGAAGATCAGTTCTTCCTATCGAATCCTTAAATAATACATCTCCCGTAAATAAATATTCCTCCATCTTTATAAGAATACTTCCAGGAGTATGGCCCGGTAAATTCATTATTTCCAGTCCAGGGATTAAAAAATCCTTACTGAAATCTCCCTTAATTAAATTATAAGTTTTTAATGATAATTCATTTGGATAAAAAGTTGAAGATAAATTTTTTTGGGGGTCTGTAATAATTTCTTCTTCCTTTTCATGTACATAGAAAGGAATGCTGAATTCCTGCACCAGTTCCGGAACAGCAGAAATATGATCATAATGACCATGTGTATTTAATATAAACTCAAGCTTTATCTCATGATTTAAAATATATTCTTTTATTTTTTCAAACTCCGAACCAGGATCAATTAAAAAATATTTGTTTTTATAATTTACAAGGTAGCAGTTAACACCTAAAAATTGTAAAATAAATTTTTTTATTTCCACAATTAACCTTTCGGCAGGACTCTGTAAACATCATAGACAGAATCAACATTTCTTAAGTTATTAATCACATCTTTTAATATGTATTTATTTGAAACCTCAATTGTTAATCTGAATTTGGCAAAACCGTTTTTCCTTTGAATTCCTCCTGTTGCAGAAATAATATTTAAATCATATTCACTGATTACATTTGTAATATCCTTAAGCAGTTTTGTCCTGTCAAGTGCTTCGATTTCAATTTCAACATTAAACTTTAATGGAGCATTTTTATCCCAGTTTACTTCTATTATTCTTGATTCTTCATTTTTTAAAAGATTTTTAAAGTTAATGCAGTCTTCCCTGTGAACCGAGATGCCTCTCCCTCTGGTTATATAACCAATAATTCTGTCTCCCGGAACAGGATTGCAGCATTTAGCCATAAAGACAAGAACCCCTTCCATACCTTTTACATTAATACCGCTTCCGGGTCTTCTTATTTGCTCTTTCTGATGTATGTCTTCAAGAGTCATTTCCTTTACCTGGTTGTCCTGCTGATTTAGTTTCTTGATGATTTTTGTGAAAACCTGATGAGCGGACACCTTATGTGTACCAATATTTCTAAACAATGTTTCTGCTTTATCAAAAGTCATTTCCCTTGCTACATCTTCAAATACGTTAAGATTTACTGTTTTAAAGGAAAGCCCGTTTTTTCTTAATATTTTTAACATAATTTCCTTACCTGCATTTAAGGATTCCTGTCTTTCTTCCCTGCTGAACCATTGTTTTATCTTATTTATTGCTTTTGCTGTTTTTACTACATTCAGCCAGTCTCTGCTTGGACCTTTTGGAGTCTTGGAGACTATAATTTCAACAATATCACCGTTTTCTAGAACTGTTTCAATGG
>JAMDDL010000139.1 GCA_023488645.1 Actinomycetota bacterium
AGTTTCAGGTATGAAAAAAGCAGGCAGTTTCATATTTCTGTTTTTATGGCAATTATAATAGTTATCATAATTCTGTCATTACTGACAATAAGGCAAAATAACGAAATGAAGGTAAAGGAAAATGTCTTAAAGGCTGTTTTAAATTCCAGCAAAAGTCCTGAGACTGCAAAAAATACAGATGATACTTTTACTGATAGTTCATTTGAGGAAAAACAAACACAGGAGACAACAGCCAAAAAAATAAAAGTTTATATTTGCGGTGAAATTAATAATGCAGGAGTTTATGAGTTAAGCGAAAATACACGTATCGTTGATTTAATTGAAATAGCGGGAGGCGTTAAAGAAGATGCTTATCTTGATTCTATAAATCTTGCAGAAATTTTAATTGACAGCCAGAAAGTGTATATTCCTTCAAAAAAAGAGGCTTCTGCTTTAAATATAAATAATGAGTTTGCAAATTCAGAAAGCCGAGTCTCGCAAGCAAGGATAATAAATATAAATCTTGCAGGTAAAAATGAGCTGGAATTATTGCCTGGAATTGGGCCTGAACTTGCACAAAGAATAATAGATTATAGAAACAGTAAAGGTTTTTTTAAAAGAAAGGAAGACTTAAAAAATGTAACAGGAATCGGTGATAAAAAATTTAATGCAATAAAAGATCTTATAACAGTATGAAATTTTGTTATTTTTACTGGGCAGTATCTGTAACATCCGGCATTCTTATGTTTAAATTATTGGTATTGAGAAACTACAATATCAGATTTATTCATATTATTTTTCTTATATTAATTTCCTTCCTTATTATAATTATCAGTTTTATTTGTAAAAAAAATCTTTTAAACATAAAAAAGTTAAATACATTTTTTTTAATTCTTACATTTACGCTTTTTTTCATAATTAGTTTTACTATTTCAAACCTTAATTTTTTAAAAACTAATGGGTTTGGCAACCTGATGTTAAATAATAAGAGTATTTTTAAAGATGAAAAGACTGAATTAATTGCCAGCGGCAGAATAATAAGCTCTCCTTTTAAAAAATTTAATAAAACTTATTTTAATTTTAAGATAAATCAGTTAAAAATTGTTCAAAAAGAAACAGGCAATTTTGAAGAATTAAATAACTGCGGCAACGTCTTTATATGTTTTAAAAATAAAAATGATTATGAATTTCATTTAAGTGATTTTATTCTTATTAGTTTAACAGGGATGCGGTCTTATACAAATAAAGAAGGCGGTAAGTCATATACCTTTGAATCTGAGCGGATAATTTCTGTTAAAAATAATGGATATAAATCTTATCCTTATATTCTTAAGAGCAAGATATCTGATTGTCTCTATCGCCTTTATAATAATAATTTAGTTAAAACAAACTCAAGTATAGCTTCGGCATTAATACTGGGAAATCAGGAAGAAATTCCACAAAAAGTTTCGGAAAGTTTTAAGAAAAGCGGAATTTATCATCTGCTTGCTATTTCAGGACTTCATATTTTCATAATAACAGGTTTTATTTATTTTATTTTTAAAAAAATAAGCTTTTTTTCAGGCAAAAAAAATTTTTATATCTTTTATTTTATAATCATATTTCTGATATTTTATAATTTTATCGTTGGCGAGAAAGCCAGCATGTTAAGATCTTCAATAATGTTTTGCCTTGTGCTTTTTGCAGAAAATCTTCATAAGGATTTTATTCAGTCAAATATATTTTTTCTAACATATATTATTGTACTTTTATTAAATCCGGATTATTTAACCAATCCGGGTTTTATTTTATCATTTGCTTCTGTCGGGGCAATAATTTTTATCAATCCCGTAATAAAAAAACTGCTTAATTATTTTTTAAAGATTAAAAGTTTGTCAGAGAATTATTTTGTAAAAACAATTATTACAGGAGTTTCAATAAACATATTTATTTTTCCTGTTCTTTCTTATTATTTCGAAGGATTTTCATTGATTTCAATAATTGCAAATCTTTGTGTTTCCCCTGTATTTTATATTTTACTGCTAGATCTTTTTATTTCTTCAATATCTGCAATTTTCTGGTTTCCAGCAGGTTCATTTTGCATTATTCCTGCAGGAATTTTAATTGATATTATTTTAAAAATGTCAGATTTTTTTATTTCCCTTCCCGTAAGCTTTATAAATACCGATATATTTGGAAGTAAATTTATTATTCTGATTTATTACACAGGTTTAATAACAGCTTTAACTTTATTAAACTTCTTTATTATAAGGAAAACACGGTCAAAGGAAATTGTTTCCAATTGATTATACCCCCTTAAGATTAACTATGCTGCAGCAACAATACTAACACGATAGGAGGATCAAGCATCATTTGAAAAAAGAACCTGAATGTATTTTTATTGCTTCATATAAAATGTTTTCCAAATATGATTGTTGTTTAAATTGAATTTGCTAGTTAAAATTAAAACAATATTAAATGTTTGCGTAAAAATTTAAAAATATAGATTCTAAATCAATTTATATATGGCAGGATTTCTGGAAAATAAAAAAATTGAAGATTTGAAGGCAATTTATTTTATCGAAAGCAGAAGTGAAAGCATTATTGATGATAAAATAAGAGAAATAAAGTCTTATTTCAAAGATAAAATAGATACAGAAAATGATTTAAGGGTTTGTAATTTAACTGAATATGCAGATCAGAAAGATTTATATAATTTTTTAAATACGCCTTCATTCTTTTCAATGAAAAAAGTCATCATTGCAAAAAATTGTGAAAAGATTTCAAAAGATCTTTTGAAAGTAATATCTGATTTTTTTTCAGAAACACCAGATCCGCAGAAAAACATTGCCATTTTTTTAACTTCGGATGATTTCAGAAAAGCATCCATGTTTCATGATTTGACAAAAAAGTTTGGAGAAATCATAACTATAAGCAAACCTGCAAGTGAAAACCTGAAAAAACGCATACTTGAAAAAACTGAACTGGACGGAATAAAGATTACACCGGCAGCACTGGAATTATTTGTCGGAAACATAAACGGCGATATTAACCTGCTTGAAAACGAGTATGAAAAACTTTATTTATTCGTATGTTCCGACAGCACAAAAATTATAAATGAAGATATTGTAAAGAGGCTTATAAATAGAAATATCACATTTACAATTTTTAATTTTGTAGATTATACAGGATATAAAAATTTTAAAAAGGCAGCAGAACTGATTCCAATGCTGGCTTCAGATGATAAAGTTTTCGCCGGAGTAATAAAACAGTTATTTACAATGTTTAAGGGAATTATGTATGTAAAAGATACAAATAAAGGAAGGGCTGAAGCTAAAAGTTATCTGGAAAAAAATATAAAGGCAAGCCCGTCTTTTATACAAAAAATAATTGATAAATACATTAAATTTGCAGGAAATTACACAATATGTGAAATAATAAAAATTATTGGAATTTTAAATGAATTTGATATAAGGAAAAGGAAAATAAATGAACCTTATATGAATTTTCTTTACAACCTTTTATCCAAAATCCAGTTTAATTCATAATAATTAAATTCATATATCTTATTATATATCTGAATGAGCTGCCATTTTGTCTTTAAAAAATCTATTTTTCCTGACTTATTGAATTTAAAAGTCTGGCAGCTTTTGATTTTTTATTGGTTGCAAAGTTTTTTGAAACAGCATTCTTTTTGGCAGCCTTATCAAGGCTTTTAAAATATAAGCTTAAATCAGTTTTAGCTGCTTCGATGTTTTTACTTTCAATATTTTCTGCAAATTTCTTTTTATAGCTTTTTATTTTAGTTTTAAGGACTTTATTTTTAAGAGTCCTTTTAACTGCCTGCCTGTCTCTTTTTTCCTGTGATTTAATGTTTGGCATAAATAATAACTCCAATATTTATTATTTGTTTTTAAACGAGGAGTTATTTTAGCATTTTTTTTAACAAATAAAAACATTTAATTGATTTAAAATATAAAAATTTAAATGCTATAATTCATTTTTTATTAAAAAAACAAGTTATGCTAATATTAAATCAATTTAATTTACAATATTTAAATAATGCAGCCCAATACGGATTACAGAAAAAATATTTTCAATGCTACATTTTTAGTTATAATAATTACTTTGTTTTCAAAGATTTCAGGACTTGTCAGAGATCAGATAATGGCAGGCTATTTTGGAATAAGCTATGAAACCGATGCTTTTACCTGGGCATATTTTATTCCAAATCTGTTTAGAGTGTTATTTGCAGAATCTATAATTATTGCGGCCTTCATACCTGTTTATACTTTGTATTTGAAGAAAGGCAACAGTGCGGAAGTCAATGATTTTGTCAGTTCAGTAACAAATATATTTATTTTGGTTTTCACAATTATTTCGGCATTTATATTTATTTTTTCAACTCCAATCGGAACACTGCTCTTAAAAATCTCCGGAAGCAATTTTGATATATCAAGCTTTTCTGCGATGAACAGGATTATGATTTTTTCTCTTGTAGTGATGAGCATATCCGGCCTTCTGACAAGTATTTTAAACAGTCATAACAAATTTACAGTTCCTGCTGCAGCTCCTTTTGTTATGAATGCAGTTTCCATTGTCTTTGTTGTGCTTCTTGCAAAAAATATCAGTATTGCAAGCATGGCAATAGGTGTAATGGCAGGGTCGATACTTGAAGTCATTATTCAAATGCCTCAAATCAGGTCAACAAATTTAAAATATAAATTTAATATTAATTTTAAGAATAAAGCTGTAAGAGAAATTTTTGGTATGATGGTTCCCATAATGTTAAGTCTTGGAGCTGTGCAGATAAACAACGGCGTTGATAATTTTTTTGCTTTAAGTCTTGGACCGGGAAATACCACAGCTCTAAGCTTATCATGGAGAGTTGCAAACCTTCCTCTTGGATTATTTTCCGTAGCTATCATTACAGTTTTATACCCGCATATATCAAGACAGGCTGCTGATGAAAATCAAAAAGGTTTGAAAGAAAGCTTATCGCTCGGGTTGAGAGAAATAGGATATATGATGATACCGGCAAGTCTTGGCATCATAATTTTGGCAAATCCAATTATTAAAATTTTATTTGAACGATATCAGTTTACGTCAGCAGATACTGCAAAAGTATCAGGTATTCTTATTTTTCACAGTATAGGGCTTTTATTTTTCGGCATTTTAATGATTTTAAACAGAATATTTTATTCATTCAGAAATGTAAGAACACCTTTGAAAGTTGCAATTGCTTCAATCGGTGTCAATTTCCTTCTTGACTGGATTCTTATAAAATTTTTAAATGTTGGCGGTGTTGCCCTGTCCACTTCAATTGTGGGAGCAATAAATGTCATTGTACTCCTTATAATATTAAGAAAAAAACTAAGATATCTTGGAGGCAGAAAAATTTTTCTTTCTTATTTGAAAATTATTGGTGCATCAGCAATCATGTGTGCAATAGTATATTATTTATGGAAATTTCTGGTTGCATACTTTTCGTCGGGAACTTTTATGTTATTATTGCTTCTTGCGATAACCATTATTACGGGGGGTGCAGTATATATTATTTTAACTTATTTATTTAAAATGGAAGAAGTAAAATTTGCTTCAGATACTTTAAAAAGCAGGTTTAAAAGTTAAAAATGAACAATCAGAAATATATCAGAAATTTTTCAATAATAGCGCATATTGATCACGGAAAATCCACTCTGGCTGACAGGATTCTTGAATATACTCATACCGTCAGTCCAAGAGAAATGTTTGATCAGTATCTGGACGATATGGAACTTGAAAGAGAAAGAGGCATCACAATTAAAGCACATTATGTAACCATATTGTATAAATCAAAAAATGATGGAAGACAATATCAGTTTAATCTGATTGATACACCCGGGCATGTTGATTTTACTTATGAAGTTTCAAGAAGTCTTGCTGCATGTGAGGGAGCTCTTCTTGTTGTTGATGCAACCCAGGGAGTTCAGGCTCAAACTCTTGCAAATGTCTATCTTGCAATAGATAACAATCTTGAACTGATACCTGTAATAAATAAGATAGATTTGAAAAGCGCAAGACCCGAGGAAGTTTCAGATGAATTAAATAAAATTTTGGGTATTGAAAAAAGTAAAATCCATAGGGTATCTGCAAAGACAGGGCAGGGCGTTGAAGAAGTTCTTGAAAGTATAATAAAAGAGATTCCCGCACCTGCCGGTGATGAAAATGCCCCTCTGCAGGTGCTCATATTTGATTCAAAATATGACCCATACAGAGGAGTGGTTTCTCTTATAAAGGTCATAAATGGAAAAATTTCAAAAGGCATGAAGATAAAATTTATGCAGGAAAATTATGTTACGGAAGTTGAAGAAATTGGAATAATGGCACCAGGGATGATTTTAAAAAATGAACTTTCAACAGGAGAGGTAGGATATATTGTTTCAGGTATTAAGGAAGTTGACAAAATAATTGTTGGAGATACAATTACTTCTTTTGTAAATCCTGCTAAAAAAAGCCTGCACGGCTATAAGAAACCAAAGCCAATGGTTTATTGCGGCCTTTATCCAATTGATGGTGATGATTACGAAAATTTAAGGGAAGCTTTAAAAAAACTGCAGCTTAATGATTCATCACTTATATTTACACCGGAAGTTTCAGTTGCTCTTGGTTCCGGTTTCAGGATGGGATTTCTTGGACTGCTCCATCTTGAAATTGTAAAGGAAAGACTGGAAAGGGAATATGGCTTAAGGCTTCTAACCACTACCCCGAATGTTGCTTACAGGATAACAAAAACCAATGGTGAAGTAATTTTTTTAAAAAGTCCTGCTGATTATCCGGAGGAAGAAAAAATATTAACAATTGAAGAACCTTATGTTGCAGCAACCATTATTACTCCGAAGGAATATATCGGTGAGATTATGAAACTCTCAAACCAGAAAAGGGGAGTATATAAGGATATGCAGTATATTTCTACAGAGCGGGTTGAGTTAAAATATGAATTTCCATTATCGGAAATAATAGTAGACTTTTTTAACCTTTTGAAATCAATTTCTTCAGGATTTGCTTCTCTTGATTATGAATTTCTGGAATATTGCAGGTCGGAACTTGTAAAACTTGATATTCTTGTAGGTGGCAACAAGGTTGATGAGCTTGCAGTTATTGTTCATAAGGATAAGGCTTACTTCTTAGGCAGGGAGTTTGCAAGGAAATTAAAGCAGGAAATACCAAGACATATGTTTGAGATTCCGGTTCAGGCATCAATAGGGAAAAGAATTATTGCCAGAGAAACAATTTCAGCTTACAGGAAGGATGTTACAGCAAAACTTTATGGTGGTGATGTAACCAGAAAAAACAAACTTCTTGATAAACAAAAAAAGGGTAAAAGAAAGATGAAAAAAATTGGTAAAGTTGAAATACCGGACGAAGCATTCATGAGTTTTTATAAGATTGAGCTTGAAAAGAAATAAATCCCTGAAAAGTCTGCCGGAATTATCAGTTTTATTAAACCGGAATTGGTAATTTTTATTGAGGAAGCATTTCCAATTTTATTATTGCAAACAAATTATTGGATAAGGCTCGGTGTTGAGAAAACCGTATGAAGGCTGAGCGGGCAAGGTTCCTCTCTTAGAGAGGAGAGCGAAGCCTGAATCCGAGCAAGCTTTGACTCGCTGGGGCAAAGCTTGCGTGTTTTCGAAACATCCGGCCTGATCCTTGCAGCCTTACTTTTGTCCCTATTATGAAAAAGGAAATGCCAATTTTTATTGAAAATATATGGATATTTTATACTTTTTTAACTTATAATAGAAATTCAGTTTTTTGCATTAACAAAGATTTATTTAATTCTTAATTTTAAAATTAAAAACAATCGGAAGGAAAGGCAGGAAATGAAAAAGAAAGTTTTATTTTCAATTATTGTGATATTAGGAGTGGCGATTATTTTATCATTTGCCGGCTGTGCAAAAATCGGAACAAAGATTGCAGAGAAGGCTATTGAAAATGCTGCAGGAGGAGATGTTGATTTAAATCTTGATAAAGGAGGAGCTACAATAAAGGATGAAAAAGGCGGGCAAACACAGATAGGTGAAAATGTAAAACTGCCGGATGGCTGGCCGTCAGATACTCCTGTTTATCCTGATGTAAAACTCTCAATGTCGACAAAAACAAAAAACGGTGATACGGGTAAAAATGAATTTTCTATAATAGGTGAAATTACAAAAGGTTCGATAAAAGATGTCTATAACTGGTATAAGGATAAATATGGATCAGGATGGGAAGCTGTAACGGATCAGTACACAGAATCAAATGATGGAGATATTGCTTATCTTAATTTGAAGAGCAATAAATATGAAGTTGGAGTAATGCTTGGTAAATCAGGTGAAACAACTTCAATGACGATGACAGTAATTGAACAATAAATTATAATTTGTAACTTGCATTTTTTTCTTATATAATCTGTTTTTGAATATCTGGAGGACCGGTGTCCTCCTATTTCAGTAACCCTTAAATAGGAGAACACCTATTCTGCCAGACTCATTTCAAAATAAAAACATTAATAATTTGAAAGGAGTGCTGCTTGAAAAGCGACATCGAAATTGCTCAGGAAGCAAAAATGAAGCCCATAATTGAGATTGCAGAGTCAATGGGACTAAGGGAAGATGATATTGAGCTTTACGGAAAATACAAGGCTAAAGTAAAGCTGGAAGTTTTAGACCGTTTTAAAGACAAGTCAAATGCAAAGTATGTTGATGTTACTGCAATCACACCAACGCCTCTTGGAGAAGGAAAAACTGTTACCACCATTGGACTTGGCATGTCTTTAAACAGTATTGGTAAAAAAACGGTGACATGCATAAGGCAGCCGTCTCTTGGACCTGTATTTGGAATTAAAGGAGGTGCAGCAGGCGGAGGCTATTCACAAGTACTGCCAATGGAAGATTTTAACCTTCATTTAACAGGTGATGTCCATGCTGTTGGAGCTGCTAACAATCTTTTAGCAGCATTTATAGATGCTCATATCATGCATGGAAATGAACTAAACATCGATCCTTACAGCATTACATTGAACAGAGTAGTGGATATAAATGACAGGGTATTGAGAAATATTATTGTTGGACTTGGCGGCAAACCCAATGGTTATCCAAGGGAAGCAGGTTACGATATAACAGTTGCATCTGAAGTAATGGCAATCCTTGCATTAACTACAAGCCTTAAGGATTTAAGGCAAAAACTTGCAAAAATGGTTATAGGTACAACTAATGACGGAAAACCTGTTACTGCAGAAGATTTAAGATGCGCTGGCGCTATGACAGTTTTATTAAAAGATGCCATAAAACCAAATCTTCTTCAAACAATCGAGCATAATCCCTGCTTTGTTCATGCAGGCCCTTTTGCCAATATTGCACATGGAAATAACTCAATTTTGGCGGATATGATTGCCTGCAAACTTGCAGATTATGTAGTTACGGAAAGCGGATTTGGGGCTGACCTTGGCGCTGAAAAATTTATGGATATAAAATGCAGATACAGCGGACTGGTTCCTTCTGCAGCAGTGATTGTAGCAACTGTCAGAGCTTTGAAAATGCATGGCGGAGGATTTGAATTTATTCCAGGAAAAGGCGTTGACAAGGCAAAGATGGAAGCAAAAAATATCGAAGCTGTTAAAAAAGGCTGCGAAAATCTTACCAAGATGGTTGAAAACATAAGAATTTTTGGAATACCTGCCGTTGTTTCCATAAATACATTTAATTCAGATTATAAGGAAGAAATAGAAACAATAAAGGAAATGGCAATTGCTGCCGGTGCTGTTGATTGTGTCATAAGTGAAGTTTGGGCGAAAGGCAGCGCAGGCGGGCAGGATCTTGCAAATGCAGTTGTTAAAGCATGTGAAAAACCAAATGGTTTTAAATTTCTTTATCCTCTTGAAGCAACAATCAAGGAAAAAATAGAAATAATTGCCACAAAAATTTATGGAGCTGATGGTGTAGATTATCTTCCCAAAGCTGAAGAAAAAATTACTCTTTATACAAAACAGGGATTTGACAAACTCCCAATTTGCATGGCAAAAACTCATTTATCACTTAGCCATGACCCAAATATAAAGGGAAGACCCAGAAATTACAGGATACCCATCAGAGATATAAGAGCTTCAATTGGAGCAGGTTTCCTTTATCCTTTACTTGGGGAAATGAGAACAATGCCGGGGTTGCCTAAAGTTCCAGCAGGTACAAAAGTTGATATAGATGAAAATGGTAATATTGTAGGATTGTTCTAATAAATATTAAGGGAAATTTTCTTAAACTTAATCATTTTAAAAAAATTTTTGAAATAAAAAAGAGGCAAGATGAATTAGTTATTAAAATAAGAATTTAAATTTATTTTAATCTGGTCTATCAAGCCTCTTTTATTATAATTGTAAACTATTTCAAGAATGATTATATAAAGATTAATAAATATTAATGAATGAATGGGGTTAAAAAATGGCTAAACTAATTAACGGAGCTAAAATTTCAAGTGATATAAAAAATGAAATTAAGGAAGAAGTAAAGGAACTTGAAAGAATAAAAGGGATAAAACCTGGTCTTGGAGTAATTCTGGTTGGTGAAAATCCTGCTTCTAAAGTATATGTTTCAAGCAAACAAAAAGGCTGTGAAGAAGTCGGATTCTTATCTGATGCAGTAAAAATGTCTGAAACTGCAACAGAAGCTGAAGTTTTAAAACAGATAGAGATTTATAACAACCGCAGCGATATTCATGGTATCCTGGTTCAGCTGCCCCTTCCTCCCCAGATAGATAAAACCAAGGTTCTTGAAACTATTTCTCCCTTAAAAGATGTTGATGGATTTAATCCTGTAAATATTGGAAAACTGGTTGCGCAACAGGAAGGTTTTGTCCCCGCAACGCCAGCCGGAATCATAGAGATGATGAAAAGGGAACAAATTACCATAAAAGGTAAAAATGCTACAATGGTTGGACACAGTGAAATTGTAGGAAAACCATGCGCACTTCTTTTGTTAAATGAGTGGGCAACAGTAACAGTTTGTCATATTGAAACAAGAAACTTGAAAATGCATACTATAGATGCAGAAATCCTGATTGTTGCAGTTGGCAAACCTTATCTTATTAAGGAAGATATGGTAAAAGATGGTGTGGTAATAATAGATGTGGGAATTAACAGAATAACTGCAGATAAGGCAAGCCCGGAACTTTTAAGCTGGAGAAAAGCTGATTTTGATGCAAAGGGAGCAACATTAATCGGAGATGTAGATTTTCAAAAAATTGAGCCAAAGGCAAGCGCCATTACTCCTGTTCCGGGAGGAGTTGGTCCGATGACAATTGCAATGCTCTTAAAAAACACATTGAAATCTGCAAAGAATTTTAATCAGATGAAGTAGAAGCATATAAGCTTGATAGCTTATAATTAAAATTATTAGATATTTTTAGTAAGTAAAACAGTAATATGTTTTATGGCAAAGTTATAGGTAATGTAGTTGCAACAATAAAAGCAAAAGGTCTGGAAGGAAAAAAAATCCAGATTATAAGACCTGTTGATATGAAAACAGGGCTTGAATCTGATAAATTTATTGCTGCTCTTGATATTACTGATTCCGGTATCGGTGATTATGTTGGTTATGAAGATGGAAGAGAAGCTGCATGGGCATTTGAACCACAGGAAGTTCCCACAGATGCCACAATCATTGCCATCATAGACAATGTAAACATTTCAGGAGAATAAAGTATGGTATTAGGTAAAGTAATAGGTTCGGTGGTTGCTACTCAAAAGGATCCCTGTCTTGTTGGTAAAAAATTAATGCTTGTAAGGGCAATTGACCTTGATGATAATTTTTTAGAGCCATTTGTTATAGCAGTTGATTTAATTGGTGTTGGAATAGGGGAAAAGGTTCTGGTAGTAAACGGAAGCTCTGCCAGAATGACAGATGAAACAAGAGATAGAAGTATTGACTCAGTTATTGTTGCAAAAGTTGATTCAATCCAGACAGAAGTTTTAAATATTTAAAATCACTTTATTTCTTTTAACAGCTTTTCAATTCCTGATATGGAAATCCTGCTTGAGTCTTCAAAAAAACTGGAAATTATTTTTTTTGCAGGCTCTTCAAGCAGTTTTTCTGCAACAGATCTGATTATACTTTTTGAAAGTTCCTTGTTATCTACTGCTGCGGAATAAATATATGTTTTTGAAGATTTATCCTGTTTCAGCAATCCTTTTTCTGCAAGGGTTGTCATTGTAGACATAACTGTAGTGTAAGGAATAAAACCTTCCTTCTTGTTTTCAATTTCCTTTCGCAGCATGTATTCATGAACTTCCCTGACTGTAACCTTTTTTCTTTCCCAGACAATCTTCATTATATCAGCCTCAAGATTGCTGATGCTGTTTAAACCATTTATGCCGATTTCTTCTGATTTCTTTTTCAAATCTGTACCTTTTGCCATCATAAACACCTCGTTCATTTTAATACCTCGTTAGACTTATAAATTAATATTAAATTCAAGAATAATTTTTTTTTAAATTTTATTTAAAATCTACAAAAAAATAATACTGCATTTTATTCCTTAATGCAATAATACCTTTACTAAATTTTACTGTTAATTTTTATAAAGAATATTAAATTGATTTTATATTCTTATAATATTTCACTTCAGACCTCCCGAAGTTTTTCCTGAATAAATGAAGATCAGGTATTATTTGTAAAAAGGAGTATATGTGCTGCATATTCAAGTTCTCTTAAAATGCAAAATTTAAAAGTAATTTTATCAGGACAATATAAGAAATCAGTTTTAAAATTTACAGACAGGTATGGTAAAAATTGCCTTTAACCTGTAATATTTGAAGATAAACTATCAGAAAATTTTTTAAAATATGCTTAATTAAAACCTGTTAAGTCAAATGAGAATAGCAAGGGTAATTGGAAATGTTTATGCAACTTTAAAGCATGAAAAACTTAAAGGAATCAAACTGATGGTAATCCAGCAGATTAGTCCGGATGGTCAGGCAGCAGGCAAACCAATTATAGTTGCTGATTATCTTAATGCTGCTGTTGGAAGTCTGGTTTACTGGATTGAAGATGGTTCAACAATATGCAAGGTTATGCAAAAGCGCAGTATTCCTGTCAGGGGATGTATAGTTGGTTTAATAGACAGCATTGATATGAAAACAACCGGAAAGGTAATTAAAGGCTAAATGAAGCTGGTAAAAGTAATTGGCAGTGTTACTTCCACCATAAAGGATTCAAGCCTTCAGAGTTTAAAATTATTACTGGTTCAAACCGTAGATATTAATCTGGAGGATAAGCCTGATTTTTTTGTTGCTGTTGATACGATAGGGCTTGGCGAAGGAGAGATCTGCCTTATTTCCACAGGAAGTACTGCAAAATATTGCGAACTCACCCGCCATAAAAATGTTGATGCTTCAATTATAGCAAAGGTTGATAGAATAGATTTTGATGATTATAATTTGAAAAGTTGATAAGTTGTATCTTAATATATTATAAAAGCAATCAATTTATGCTTTAAAGAAAATATTGCCTACGGGAGAAATTTTATGAATTCAGACTACATTGATTTAATAAAAAATGCTGGTATTGTAGGAGCCGGAGGGGCGGGTTTTCCAACTTATGTTAAATTAAGCACCAAAGTTGATACTATTATTGTAAATGGCGCAGAATGTGAACCTTTAATACAAGTAGACAGGCAGCTTATTGAAAAATATTTTGAAAGAATATATGAAGGTTTGAAAATTGCAGCGCAAGCTGCCGGCGCAAAGAAAGTTATAATTGCATTAAAGGAAAAAAACAGAAATGCAGTAAAAGTTCTTGAAGATTTTAATCAGGGCAGTCTCAAATTTGAAATTTTTAAACTTGGCAACTTTTATCCCGCAGGTGATGAACAGGTTCTTGTAAATGAAGTAACGGGCAAAATTGTTCCTGAAGGCGGTATTCCGTTAAATGTTGGCATTGTTGTTATCAATGTGGAAACATTGTTTAATATTGCACATGCGGTTGAAGGAAAAAACCTGACTGAGAAATTTGTTACGGTCAATGGTGCGGTTGAAACTCCAAAAACATTAAAAGTACCAATTGGGACCTCCGTAAGATCACTGATTGAAGCATGCGGAGGTGCCACTGTCAGTGAATACGGCGTAATAGATGGGGGGCCCATGACAGGAAAACTGGTTGATCCTGACAGTCATGCAGTTACAAAAACAACAAAAGCCATTTTAGTTTTACCTGATACAAACATAGTTGTAATTCAAAAAAAGCGTAATATCAAAGCACAAATGAAAAGAGCCCAGGCAATATGTTTGAGCTGCAGAATGTGTACAGACTTATGCCCAAGATATCTTCTTGGACATGATCTTTTCCCGGATGAGTTAATGAAGAGAATGTACAGGAAGGAAATATCACCGGAAAATATTTCAAATTTTGATTACGCTTATCTTTGCTGCGATTGCGGCTTATGTGAGTTATACAGTTGTGTAGTTGATCTTTCCGCAAGATCAATTTTCAATTATTTAAAAGTTGAACTTGCAAAAGCAGGAATAAAGAATCCGCATAATCGTCAGACTCTCTCTGTAAATGAATTCAGAAATTTCAGAAAGGTCCCGGTTCCAAGACTGATCAAAAGAATAGAGCTTGATGGTTATACAAGCCGTGCTGATTTATCAAATGATAATGTTAACGTAAATGAGGTAAAACTTTTTTTAACACAGCATGTTGGAGTACCATCTGTTCCGGTTGTCAAAGTTGGTGATAGAATTGAAAAAGGCATGTTGATTGCTGACATTCCGGATGACAGGATTGGTTCAAAAATCCATGCTTCAATAAGCGGAACAATAAAGGAAATAACTGAAAAGTATATAATCATTTCCGGAAATTAATTTAATTTTTATTTATGAAGAATTAAGAATTACCCGATATGGAACAATTGATAAAAAAAAATGAAAGCAATCTGGCTGTAGTCGAATTTAAAAGTATTGCAAGAGGCATATATGTAACTGATGCTATGCTTAAAGCTGCAAATGTCAATCTGGTAATGGCAACTTC
>JAMDDL010000019.1 GCA_023488645.1 Actinomycetota bacterium
ATTAATGCTTTGTCAATAGATAAAAGTATTATAGGCACTACTTTGGCTTTTTGTAAACCGGGGGTTATTTTTGTGCTTAAACTTGGATTTTACCGATAGAACTTAGATTAAAAGTGCGGAAGTCGGGAGATCTTTTGGTACAGATTCTATTAAGATATTTATGGCATCTTTAATAATTTTGTATGCTTCGCGAACAACTAAGATCGAAAGCAGAATGGAGATTATCGGATCGATAATATTCCAGTGAAAAAAATAAATTAAAATAGCTCCAACAATTACTCCAAGAGAGAAAATTGCATCCTGAAAAGAATGCAGCCAGGCACTCTTCATATTTAAGTTATCATGAGAATGTTTTTTAAGAATAAGTGTTGCAAGTCCATTTCCAAGTAGGGCAATTGTGGCCGTTATGGCAATTAACCCGCCAGATAGTTGCTCCGGGTGAGTCAATCTGATAAATGCTTCTTTAACAATCAGGAAGACCACGACAATAAGAACTAAAGAATAATAAATGCTATAAGGATTTCAGCTCTTTTAAAGCCATATGTTTTATTTGGAGTCGGTGCTTTGGATGATATTTTCACTCCCCACCAACTCAATGTGAGCGATCCGACATCTGTAAAGTTGTGAACTGCATCGGAAATCAGGGATAGACTTCCAGATACCAGACCGATTACAATTTCAAAGATTGTTATTATGATATTTATTATAATTGACCAGAAAAGTCTAGTTTTCACATTACAAATCCTTTACTACTTGTATGCCAATAATTTTTACCCCATTTTTTGATTGCATCGAGATTGTAGAAGGTTCTGTTATAAGACACTGATTTTTCACTAAATTAGCCTTATCTGTATTTACTGTTATATCTGCTTCACCTTCCAGTACAATAAAAATTACATAAGAGGCCATTTCACATTCCGGTAGGTTCTCGCCAGGCAGGAGTTTAATAATTCTTGTTTTAAATTCTTTGGACTTAAAAAATACGTTCTTACCCCGCTCATTATATGGAAATATATCTATAGAGTCTAAATTAAAAATTTGCATAATTATAAGCCTTTTCAAAAAAATTTATTTTGTTATTGTTATTGATATATTTTTAGGCAGCGCAAGCATTGCAGCTACTTGCATTGATTTAAAAAGACCAACTGGAACTGCACATCCTGAACAACAACCTTTTAGCTCACTTCTTATAGCTTTGAAAAGTTCTCCATCAAAGCCTTCTTTTATTTCATTATATGCATCATAGGTAGTTAGTTTCTGTCCTAAATTATTTATTTTTTCGCAATTAGTTTTAACTTTTAAAAAAACACGTTGTGAGTCTTCTGAATTAGCCTCTATTTCAGTTACAAATCCGCAAATTCCTGCCTCAACTTTTGTTTTAACCATTGTTTTGTTACTCCATTTCTAAATATTTTTAAATTAAAAATTGTTAAATTTTCAGCAATTACCTCCACAATCACAACTGCAGATATTTTTATTATATTTTTAAATCAATTATTGCGATTGAGTTATAGATTTTATTATCTCATCATAAATTACTTCATTAGATATAAATCCATGGATCTTAAGCGTCCCATTTATAAAAGTTAAGGGCAGGTAGTGTCGATTATCCAATAATTTATTTATTTCAGAAAACTTTTCTAAATTTTCTTTATTAATTTCTATAAATTCTAAATCAAGCCTATTTGAGAAATATTTTTTCTTTAAGAATTCAACTAGCTCTTCATATTTTTCACCAATAGTTTGTACGGGTCCACAACTACCTCCACAACTGCAACCTACGCCTGCAGGTTGATTTTTAATTCCAAATATTTCGATTTTTATTTTGTCATTCATGATTCCCTCCATGTTCTTAATGACATAATTATTTTATTAAAAAGTCATATTCAATTTTTAAGTTTTTATTTTATTTAATTGTTAGCTACAAATGTTTTATCTACTTATATGTGTTGCAAGTCCAAAATAATCTTCTGCTGCTTCCATAATAGCCTCAGAAAGTGTCGGATGAGAGTATACTGAATCTGCCAATCCTTCAATTGTCATCTCTGACTTCATTGCAACTGAAATTTCATGTATAAGATCAGATGCCCTTGGACCTATTATTTGTGCACCAAGTATTTCACCGGAAGATTTTTCTGATACAATCTTTACAAAACCTTCTGTTTCTGCTGAAATATGAGCTTTGCCACTGTTCATGAATGGGAAAACACCAACACGGATCTTCAAGTTTTTTTCTGCTGCTTGTTTCTTATTTAATCCAACTGTTCCAATCTCTGGAGAGGTAAAAATTGTCCAGGGAATAACCTTATAATCCATTTCCATCTCCTTACCAGCTATATTTTCTGCAGCAACTTTACCTTCTTTTGAAGCAACATGAGCAAGTAAATATCCACCTATTACATCACCAATTGCATATATTGATGGTATATTAGTTCTAAGGTGAGAATCAACCTTTATAAAGTTTCTATCTGTTATTATTCCAAGGTCTTCAATTCCTATATCATAAGTATTGGGGCTCCTTCCAATAGCAACCATTATTTTATCTGCAGCCAGGCTTTCTCCATTATTTAAATTACAGATATATTTGTTATCTTTTATATCCAAAGATTGTGCTATTGTATTTAAATATACATTTATTCCTTTTTTTAAAAAATTTTTATGAATAACCTTTGAAACATCTTCGTCCTCTGTAGCAAGTATCCTTGGCAATACTTCAATTAATGTAACTTTACTCCCAAGAGTGGCAAAAATGTTGGCAAATTCACATCCTATAACACCTGCCCCAACAATAAGGATTGAAGAAGGCAGCTCCATTAAAGAAAGAATTTTCACATTATCCAGTATGCCTTCTTTGGTAAAATCAAATGGTGGAATACTTTTTGCAGAGGAGCCTGTTGCTATAATTATATTTTTAGCAGTTATTTCAATATTTTCTCCTGCATCATTTGTAACCATAATCTTATTAGTATCAGTTAATTTACCCCTGCCAGGTATAAGTTCTACTTTATTTTTACTCAGATGATACTGAATTCCTTTTCTTTGAGCATTTACAACAAAGTCTTTTCTTTCCATAATTTTTTTAAAATCAATATTAAGTCCTGTTGTATTGACTCCAAAAATACTGGATTTTTTTATCTCATCTATACTCCGGGAAACATGATGCAAAGCCTTTGTAGGAATGCATCCTGTATTTAAACAAACTCCCCCCAGTTGGCCTTTTTCTATCAATATTGTTTTAAGTCCTAATTTTGCAGCTCTAATTGCTGCAACATAACCGCCTGGACCAGCGCCTAAGACTGCTAAATAAGCTATCTTCTTTTCCATTTATCTCCAACTCCTTAAAGTGGTTTAGTAATTCTTATTTATTAAAAGTCTGAGTTTCTAATTATTTCAGTTCCATTCAATTACCACCGCATAAAGGAAAACAGATGCCGCATCCATCGCATTTTTTAGGAATCACTTCCATCTGATTGCCAGTGGCTTGTCATTGTATTCACCTATATAATAGCTTTAATAGGGCATCTAACATCTAATACCTTTATTGTCATTTTAATATCTCCTAAAATGCTAAATAAAACATATAGAACGCTATGAGCAATATAAGAGAGCCGAGAACAATTTTTATGATTTTTCTTACCTTGCCATACTTTTCGCTAACAGTTAATTTTTTTATAAATCCCATAGACGTACCTGCAATAAGAACTAACACGCTGTGCCCTACAGAATATAACAAAAGAAGCAGTACCCCCCACAAAAGTCTTCCTTGACCAGCAACAACAGCTAAAAGAACAATAAGGACAGGTGTTGAACATGGTGATGAAAAAACACCACCTAAAATTCCTGCTATCAATGAACCCATGTAGCCCTTTTTTGTGCTTTTATTTATTAAAAAGGTAGAGGGAATAAAGTTATATATCTCCCAAGTTTGAAGAGCCATAAGAACCATTAAAATACCAAGAATGATGTACCACCAGGATGCAGCTCTTCCAATTAGTCTTCCTGCAAGAGAAGCAATTACCCCTAATGTAGTAAATGTTACTGCCATACCAATAGCAAAAACAAGAGACAACCTAAAAGCTTTTTTAGTATCATTATTTGAGCTAGCACTAACATAACCTATGACCAGTGGTACACTCGAGAGAGCGCAGGGAGTAAATGCAGTCAGAACTCCAGAAACAAGAGTAAGTAGTGGTGCAAGCCACATGCCGTCTCTAATTAAGGGAGATATGGTTTCTAACCACTCATTTATCATTTTATACCCATCTCTTTAAATACTGCCCTAATCTGATCCTCTGTCATACCACCCTGGTGTGCAGTGTAAACATGTTCTTGCGTATCCTTTAAGGAGTACATTATCATCTGCATTCCTTCAGGATCAATTGGAACATAAGGATTGCCCTGTCCATCAAAAAAGAATTGGGAAGGAATAACCTGCAAGGGAAAGTCAACTGCTGCATTAGGATATTTCCAGACATCAACAAATTTTACAATTACTTTACCCTGCCATTCTGCATTTAGTTTCTTTAGCACAGGAGCCATCTCCTTACATGGGATGCATTCGTCTGCACCAAAGTCTATTATAATAGGCAGGCCATATAACTTAAGCTTCTTAAGATCTATTTCACTTGCAGCCAGTGAAAAGTCTGCATTTGCGGTTTTTTGCGTTTCATTAGTTGCAGATGTAGCAGAAGTAGAGGAAGCTGTTTCTTTTGATTCATCAGCAGTAGTTGTTGAAGAACTAGAATTAGCTACTTCTTGAGGTTCATCAGTTGCAGTTATAGAAGAGTTGAAATTAGTTTTTTCTTGTGATTTATCATTTGTAGTTACAGTAGGACTGAAATCAGTTATTTCTTGTGGCTTTTGATATGTTTTAAAAAACCATATTCCAGCAATCACACCAACCACTGCAATAGGTATGATAATCTTTAATGCAAAGTTTATTTTTTTACTTTTGTTTTGACTATCCACAACAACCGCCTGCACAGTCACAATCACCATTATATTCAGTATCACCAAAATATTGTATAGCACTATTTGGGCATAAATTGCCGCAACCTTTACAGCCTTCTATACAACCTTCAGGGTATACCACAACTGGGGAAGGTGCATTTAATTTATTAGACACCATGCTGACACATATCGACACAAGAACCGCATTCTGCGCACTCTGTATAATCTATAACAGGATACCAATTCGTGGACATAAATTTTCTCTCCTTTTGCTTAAATAAATAAATAAATAAATAAATAAAAATGCTTTAGATACTGGCTCTGACGGAATTATAGTATAAATAATTACCATTCTCTTTTTATCGATAGTTTTTTAGTTTAAATAATTTTTATCTCGGGCTCTATTTTAACCTCAGCCTTAATTGACTCTGCCACCAGGCTGTATTTTCTGGCTGGTTTTATGATGCTATTTATTTTTTCAGCAGTAGTGTTTTTGGCAGCTATTTTTAGCTTTAAAACGACTTCTTTAAATATAGAGGTTTTGTCCATAAACTCAGTAACTTTTCCTATAGCTTCACATTCAAATGAAACAAGATCGATTTTATATCTCTCGGCAGCCCATATAAACATCATAAAATAGCATGTATTTACTGCTGCCAGGAAGGCATCTTCCGGAGTTAAAACATCAGGGTGGCCATGAAGTGCAGGCGGTGCTGAAAAATCAAGCTCTACTCCGTTTTCCATTTTAATGTGACCCTTATGGCCGCCAATCCATTCTGAATTATTCTTATAAACAAATGTTGCCATTTAATCCTGCCCTTTATTTAAAATTCTATCAACATTTTTTTCTATTTCGTCAGCGACTCTGCCGGCTATTTCTTTTTCCATATCATTTAAATTACGTCTGTTAACAGGCTCTTCGCCTTCTTTTAAAAAATCCCTAACATTTATTGAGTGTGTTACTTTACCTGAGAATTTTTCTGTAGCTTTTTTAGCACAAAGCTTTTCACAGCCATCAACAGTAATGGTGGGATAATTTTTTGCAAACATCCTGTCTCCTTCACCCCCGGCAATATATAAAGGCAGGCATATGGTTGTAGTATCAAATGGCTTTCGCTTTAAGAGCACTTCTAGTGTTGCAAGCCGGCAAACAGAGCCTTCAGGCAGATCTTCACCGCTGCAGGAAACAATACCCACTTTTTTGTTTTTATTTTCACTTTCAGTCTTTTCTGTTATTTTATTATCCATTATTTTAAAACCTCTCTTTAATGATTATTCTTTTTCTCTGCATCCTTTTTATTTTCAATTAAATCTTCTACATCTTTTGCAACTGTATCTGCAATTGTATTAACCAGTACTCTGCCGCTATTACCAATGTCAATAAGTCCCCGGGGCTTCTTATCGGGATTTGCAGCAGCAAATTTTAGTATCATGTGGCTTTTATCAGGAGTTTTACCATACTGTTCTACATTTTTTTGAGCACAACGCCTCGCACAGCCATCAAGCGTTATGACATAGTTGTCTTTAACCTTTTTAATTGTATCCTTATCACCGGATACAAGAAGTGCCAGGCATACTGTTTCAGCTTTACCTTTTGCCAAATTTTCAATGGTCTCATAGGTTGTTTCTCTTGAAACTGTACCTATGGGTTTTCCTATACCGCTGCAGGGTATTACGATAACTTTTTTATCACGACCCACTTTTTAACTTTTCTCCTTCTTCAGCCACTTTTGTTTTCATGAAATCAAAATAATTTTTGCTGTCCATCAAATTAACCTTATCTTTTTCAAAATCATCAAGTTTTACTTTAAGTAACCATCCATTGCCATAAGGTTCTAAATTTACAAGCTCGGGAGAATTGTCCAATAACTTATTATGTTCCAATATTTCTCCGCTTACCGGTGAAGTCAGCTCAAAGGAAACTTTCATTGTTTCGATATCTCCAAAAGGATCGCCCTGTTTTAGTCTTATGCCTACAGCAAATAAGCTAACAGATGCAACATCACCATTTAATGTCTGAAAAAAGTCTGTAACACCTATAGTTGCAACATTGTCAGCCTTTTCAACCCAGCATCCATCCATATGATAGTAAATTTCATTTTTAACCTTAAAAATAAATTTATCATATGCATATTCCATAAAACTCATAACATGACCCCCAATCATTATTTTTATTGTCTCTTACAAATTATATCTCATCAATTTTATCAGACCTTGAAACATCAGATCTAATACTTTCATCTTCATCAAGTACTTGAATAATTAAGCTTAAAAATTTTTTAACTTGTTCTTCCACATTTTCATCTAAGTTGTAATTAATCCAAAGCCCATCTTTAGAATGAGTTATTATTTCTGCATCCTGAAGTTTCTTTAAATGCGATGATATGGTAGGTTGGGAAAGACCGATAATCCGTGTTATTTCACCTACACATAAATTATTTCTTTTATTAAGAAGTGCAATTATTCTTATCCTGCCTTCATCTGATAAGGCTTTTAAAATTTTTGTTATTTTTTTGAGATTTGTCAATTTAATTGCCCTCTAAAAAAAATAATTTACTTACAATAAAAAATTTAATATACTACTATATCTAAATATTTAAATTTATCAATAACAAATAAAAATTTTAACTAAAGAGATAAATTATAAGGAGAAAAGATAAGATGGAAATAAAAGTAATAGGACGGGGGTTGTACAAACTGCAAAAGACTTCTGGAGGTTACAAAGCAATCTGTTAAAGAAATAGGTCTTGGAACAGAAATTGAACACCTAACTGATATTCAAAAAATGGTTGAAATGGGCATAATACAAACCCCTACACTTGATATTAACGGTAAGGTAGTACTTTCAGGTTTTGTTCCGGATGTAAAAATAGTAAGGAATAAAATTAAAGAAAATTGTATATTTTATCCTGTACAACTTCTGGCAAATTGGCTTACTTATGTAGTTTTTCATCTATCTGTTAAAAACTGCTTCTTGACATTAATATTTTTTCAGTTATTATATATTTATAATCGATTATATAAATATAATAATTGATAAATAAAAAAACAAAGAGGAGATGAAAAAACATTTAGATTCTGCAACTGCAATACCTGTAAGATTAGGGAAGGGGTGATCATGATGGCTTAGGTTTCAGACCTGAACAGTAATAATTATTTAAATTTTTATAAGGAGAATAGAAATGTTTAAGAAAATTTTAATAGCATCAGATTTATCGCCGGCATCAGACAGTGTTATAACTTGTATGAAGGGATTCAAGTCGCTTGGTGTTGAGGAAGTTATTTTATTGTATGCGCTTGGCTTAAGACATCTTGATTCGTTAAAATATCTCATAAAGGATTCTGTTGAGCCTGCGCTGATAAAACAAAAAGATGGAATTACTTTTATTAACGTGAAAAGAATTGACAATTTTAATGTAATCGATAATTAAAACTTAAAGAAGAAATGAAAAGAATATATTTAGATTATGCAGCTACGACACCAATGAGGCCTAATGTAAGTGTAGCAATGTTACCTTATTTTAGAGAAAAATTTGGTAATCCCTCATCTCTTTATTTTTATGGCCAAGAGGCAAAGGAAGCTATTAATGTTGCCAGAGAAAAGGTAGCTTCTGTTATTAATGCTCATCCTTCAGAGATCGTCTTTACCTCAGGAGGAACTGAATCTGATAATTTCGCAATTGCAGGAGTAGCTTGGGCTAATAATAAAAGGGGCAAACATATAATTACTACCTCTATCGAACATCATGCAGTTCTTAATATTTGCAAGTTTTTGGAGAATGCAGGTTTTGAAGTAACATACCTTCCTGTAGATAATCAAGGAATGGTTAGTCTTGAGGATATTAAAAAAGCGATTCGCAGTGATACAATTCTTATCTCAATAATGCATGCCAATAATGAGGTTGGTACAATTGAGCCAATAGAAAAAATAGGCGAGGTTGCTAAAGAGAAAGGAGTATACTTTCACACTGATGCTGTCCAGACTTATGGCCATATTCCTATAGATCTAACTAAATTGAATGTGGATTTACTTTCTGCTTCAGCTCATAAACTCTATGGACCAAAGGGAGTTGGTGCACTTTATATTCGAAAAGGGGTTAAAATTGTGCCTTTTCTCTATGGTGGCGATCAAGAAAATAAACTACGGGCTTCCACAGAAAATGTGGCTGGAATTGTGGGTTTTGGTGTGGCAGCAGAGTTAGCCAAAAAAGAAATGGGAAAAGACATACTCAGTCTAATTCCTTTAAGAGATAAATTAATAAAAGGGATTCTAAAAAAAAATAAAATACTCTAGATTAAACGGCCATCCCATAAAGAGGCTTCCTGGTAATGTGAACGTAAGTATAGAATATATAGAAGGTGAGTCTATTCTACTCCATCTTGATGCTAGAGGCATATGCGCGTCATCCGGTTCTGCCTGTACTTCAAATATTTCAGAACCATCTCATGTCTTATATGCTATGGATGTGCCTCCAGAAGTTGCGCATGGTTCATTGCGTTTTACTCTTGGAAGAGACAATACTATTGAAGATATAGACTTTGTACTTGAGGTTTTGCCTGAAATAGTTAAAAAACTAAGATCCATTTCTCCACTTTATCAAAAAAAGTAGAAATAATTTTATTAGATTTATTTTTAACTAACAATTTTATAAAGATTTTTCTTGACACCAATTTTTTTGTAATTATTATATATGATTATTCGATTATAAGTATATAGGAGATAAAAATGCAACAATATGTTGGTTTATTTAAAGCACTTGCGGATGAAACACGTTTGAGAATTGTATTACTGCTTTCTGAGAAAGAACTTTGTGTCTGTCAGATTGAGGCAGCACTGGCCCTTTCCCAGGTCAAAGTATCCCGTCATCTTACTATTTTAAGATATTCAGGTTTAGTAAAGTGTAGAAGAGAAGGCACGTGGGTCTATTATTCTCTTGCTGAACCAAAGAATAAAATTGAAGAAAATTTGTATGAAAGTTTCAAAAAGCATTTGCGCAAGGAAAAGTTTTTTTTGCGAGATTTATCAAATATGAAAGAATGCATCAACCAGCCTTTAAAAAAAGTTGCTGAAAAGTCAAAAAAAAATTAAGTATTTATTATTTGCTATAGCTTTATCTGGCAAACTTGCAAGAGGATATTTAAGATATTAAAAACGGACCAAGTTGGTGGTAAGTCAGTTTATTATAATTTTAGAAACTAAGGAAAAGAAATGATGTGCTGTTCTATGGGTGTATGCAGCCTTGGCTGAACCAGAAAAGAAATTAATAGTATTTAACGAAATATTAAAAAAACAAAACTCATTCAAAGATATTGAGATATATAGGGCTTAATAAAGGACTTAAAATATATCATAAAAAATGGTGATTTTAATATACAAGATTAAACAAATATTATTTAAAAGTTGTTAAAAGTTTAGGTAAAAAAAATTCAATATTAGGAGGAAATGAAAATGTATAAAAATAAGATTATAAAGCTATCAATATTATTTTTGATATTTACCTTTGTAGTATCTTTTGGATTATTTGGATGTAAGAAAGAAACAACTACTAAAAAAGAACAATTTGAAGTTGGTTTTATTATACCAGGAGCTTATGAAAGTTTTTATTTTGATACAATGGCAGATGCTGTAAAAGCAGCTGTAGCAAAGAAGGAAAATATAAATGTACAGGTTATTTTAGGACTTGATCAGCAAGATATTGAAGTACAGATTAAGATAATTGAAGATCTCACCCAGAAAAATGTTGATTTGTTAGCTGTTGCCGTAAATGATCCCAATGCTGTTGTTTCTTCATTGTTAAAAGCTCAGCAAAAAGGAATCCCTGTTATACTTCTTGATACTTTGAAACCCCCAGAAGGTTTAGATGTTCTGTCATTAATTGGATCAGATGATGAAACAGGTGGTGAAATGATAGCTAAGTACATAGTTGAGCTACTAGGTGGGAAAGGTAAAATAGCAGTATTAGAGGGAATTCCTGGCCAATATGCTAATGAATTTAGATTAAAGGGTTTTCGTTCTGTCATTGATAGCTATCCTGATATTGAGATAGTTGCTTCTCAGCCAGCAAATTGGGATAGGTTCCAGGCAATGAATGTTATGAAAAGTATTCTTCAGTCTAATCCAGATATAGATCTAATTTGGGGTGTAGATGATGAGATGGCTATTGGTGCAGTTAAAGCATTAGAGGATGCAGCGGCTACCGGAAAGTTCTATGATGTTATGGTTTGTGGCTATAACGGTGACAAGGAAGCAATAGAGTCTTTAAAAAAAGGTAAAATGAAGGCAACAATACTTCAACAGCCTGCTGAAATTGGGAGAACTGTTATAAAAATTGCTGACATGATAAAGAAGGGAAGGATAGATGAAGTTGAAAAGCTAATTGTTATTCCAATTATTAATGTAACTTCCGAAAATGTATTTGATTATATAAAAATTTTTTCAGATATATACTCATAATCGCATATAAAAATATTATTGAAAAATCGAAGGAGGCATAAAATTGTCAGAAAATAATTTAATAATATATGAAGGAGCGATGTGCTGTCCTACTGGTGTTTGTGGTCCTGAACCGGATAAGGAATTGATAGAATTTAACGAAACATTAAAAAGAATAAGCAATGAATTCAGCGATTTAAAAATTACAAGAGCAAGCCTATTGTTTGATGTCAAGATGTTTCTTGAAAATAAGGAAATTTTTCAACTGGTCAAAGAAAATGGAAAAGAAATTCTTCCAATTACCGTAGTTAATGGAAAAATTATTGCTAAAAAGAAGTATCTTAAATTTAATGAGCTTAAAGAAGAATTATCCAAGTATATTAATATATTATTGTAAAAATTTGTTAGAAAGGGTTTAAGCTAAATGAACAGATTAATAGAGCCAAATATAAAAAATGAGACAAAATATATATTTTTTAGTGGCAAAGGCGGAGTTGGCAAAAGCACTATGAGTTGCGCTACAGCAGTATGGCTAGCCAATAAAGGATATAAAACTTTACTTGTTACAACAGATCCTGCACCAAACCTTGGGGATATTTTTAAGCAGGAAATCGGGCATAAAATTACTCCAATTGACGGCATTAAAAATCTTTCTGCAATTGAAATAGATCCAGACATTGCATCAGAGGTATACAGAGAAAGAATCATTTCACCGATGAGGGATTTACTGGATGAAAAGAGCCTTCAGACAATAAAAGAACAATTAAATAGTCCCTGTGTTGAAGAAGTAGCAGCTTTTGATAAATTTATAGAATATATGGATGATCCTCAATATGATGTTGTGATATTTGATACAGCCCCCACCGGACATACTATTAGACTCCTGGAGCTTCCATCCGGCTGGAGTGAAACGCTGCAAAATAGTGTATCCACCTGTATAGGACCGGGGGCATCTTTGCAGAGCGCTAAATTAAAATATGAGAAAGCCATTTCCTATCTTCAGGATAAAAACAAAACTTCATTTATATTTGTCTTAAAACCGGAGAATTCTTCAATACTTGAAACAAAAAGAAGTATCAAAGAAATTTCTAATTTAGGTATTAAAACTAGCGCACTTATTGTCAATGGATTGTTGCCCGAAGAGGCAATTACTGATAGTTTTTTTGAAGAGAAAAAAGATGAAGAATTAGCAAATGTTAAAAAAATTGAGAAAGATTTTAAACATTTAACTAAAATATTTTATCCTCTGAAGGAATCTGAATTATCTGGTATAAAATTATTGGAAAACGTAGGCAGGTTTTTATATGACGGGCAAAAAGAGGAAGACGCAACTGATTTATCCAATAAAAATACCTTTGAAGATATGGATGAATTTAATATAACAGGGGAGGCAAAAGACATTTATGATTTATTCTGCCCGGAAAAAAATGAAACCCGATATATTTTCTTTACCGGTAAGGGCGGAGTTGGCAAAAGCTCAATTGCATGTATAACTTCTGTTTATTTAGCTGAGAAAGGTTTAAAAACTTTAATAGTTACAACTGACCCTGCTTCTCATTTAAATGATATTTTTGGACAAAATATTACCCATACTCCAAAAGAAATTACAGGTGCAGATAATTTGTTTGCTGCAAGAATAGATCAGAAAAAAGCTCTGAAAGAATATAAAAAGAGGATTTTAGAAGCAGTTAAAGATTTGGATATGGAAACAAAAAAATCTGTAGAAGAAGACCTAAATTCACCTTGTGCCGAGGAAATGTCTGCATTTGAAAAGTTCATGAGCTATTTTGAGCCAAATGGGTATGATGTAGTAATCTTTGATACTGCACCAACCGGGCATACTCTAAGGCTGCTTGAACTTCCTACTGACTGGAAAGGCTTTATTGATCTGGGTTCACTGGCAAAAAAAACTTCAGAAGAAACAAAAAATAAGTATATGCATGTTATAGAAACTATGAGAGATAGCGGGAAAAGTACATTTATCTTTGTTATGTATCCTGAATATACTCCGATAATTGAGGCATGGCGGGCAGCAGAAGATTTAAAAAGTCAAGTGGGTATAAATACCTCTATTGTTGCAATTAATTATATATTACCGGATGAATATGGGAAAAATATCTTTTTTGAAAACAGAAAAAAGCAGCAAAGAAAATATTTTACTGAGATTAAAAAGAGATTCAAAGTACCAATGATTAAAGTCCCCCTCTTTAAGGACGAACCAGTAGGATTGGAGAGGCTTAAGCTTGCAGGGGAGAAGATTTTTAAAAATAATCAATCTAAAGATATTTATTCAAAAAAATTAGAATACAATAAAAATTAAGATATTAGAGGAGAAGGCAATATGCAAAATAATAGCAAAGTAATAAAAATTTTTACCATGAAGCAGGAATTTCCCTGTGGACCTCAGGCAGGCTGTTGCGGACCTATTGGTCAAAGTGAGGAAGAATTGAATTCACTAAAGGATGATATTGAAAAAGACCTTAATATTACGGTAGAGATATTTGATATCAAAAAAGCAAAAATTTTGGAACAGCATCCACAAATTTTTGAGTTATTGCAATCATTTGGGTTAGGAGCAATTCCGATAATTACTGTGGGAGATGAAGTAGCTTGTCTTGGGCAATCATATGATATAAATGAAATTCTTTTTGAGATTAAAAGAAAATTATAAGATGAAAATTTCATTTATACAACTTAAGGGGTAACTCAATATAAAATAATCTATTATTAATTTTATATATTGATAAATTTAAAATTTTTAATATACTTATTTTTAAAAAAAGAATAAATAAAAAGCTAAAGTGAGTTAAAAAATGGATGAAAAAACAAAAGAGCTTATTGCAGTTGGGGCAGCAGTAGCGGGTAATTGCATACCATGCCTGGAATGGCACTATAAAAAATGTGTTGAACTGAGAATACTCAGGGATGAAATAAAAGAAGCAATTGAATTAGCTAACATAGTAAAAAATGTGCCGATTAAAAAAATAAATGAACTTGCCCAAACTTTATTATCATCCCAGGATTAAAAAAACATAGTTATTAATAAATTTTTTTATTACTTAGAAAGGAAATAGTTATGGCAGAGGGAATTGTAAAAAGATTATCATTTCTTGATAGGTTTTTAACATTATGGATATTTATAGCCATGGCAGCAGGAGTAGGGCTGGGATACTTTTTCCCGAATATTGCCAACTTAACTAATAAGCTATCAGTAGGGACTACCAATATACCTATTGCCATAGGTTTAATTTTAATGATGTATCCTCCTCTTGCCAAAGTAAAATATGAGGAATTAAAGGATGTTTTCAGAAACTGGAAAGTACTTGGACTGTCACTCGTTCAAAACTGGATAATTGGACCCATACTTATGTTTTTTCTTGCAATAGCGCTTCTTCGAGGTTACCCGCAATATATGGTTGGCCTTATAATGATAGGTCTTGCCCGTTGTATTGCTATGGTAATTGTCTGGAATGACCTTGCCAGGGGTGATACAGAATATGCAGCAGGACTTGTAGCTTTTAACTCCATTTTCCAGG
>JAMDDL010000021.1 GCA_023488645.1 Actinomycetota bacterium
AAAGTGCACAGCATAATCATTATCTAATTAATCATCCCAGCATATTCATTAAAAGATTCTGCCTGTTAAAAGAATCGACAATTTTGAAATTAAAAATGAAATACCAGGCAGAATAACCAGCATGCTTATTGATTTATACAGGGAGAAAAAATCCTTATAAATACAATTAATTATTTGGCACTTTAGATGAGATTATTTTAACTATTACACAAACATGATATTATGATTCACATGTTTTTAATATTAGAAAGAGCCTAACGATATAACAATGGATATTAAATCTGAACTCTTGGAAATTGGAAAGAAATTACCCCAGCCTTTCGAAGAAATCACTACAGAGATTTTTAGTACCGAGTTTGTAGTTGCAGAAAGGAAAGCCTTCTTAACGAGGCAAACATTAACATACAAGGCAAGGCTGGGAATTCATGATGATAAAAAAGAAGTAACATTTTTCGAAATACTTAAAGAAAGTGGTGCAGGTATATCAACTGGTAGTATTGATGATATGTCTCCTGGTTTTGGCTTTAAAGCTCAGAAAACAAGAATAGGTTTAGATGGAACAAGAGAAGGTAATATAAAGGAACAATCTATTCTGTTTGGCAAGAAATACCAGTATAATTTTAATTTCGAAAAAATTCGGGAGCAAATAAAAAACATTGCAGAAAAATATAGCTATAAGTTTATACCAATTTTTTCTGAAAGAAATGTTTAAAAAATCCAAATAAATTTATAGTATATTTTAAGAAGAAACCTGTAATAAATTTAATTCCCAGATTTTTAGCTGCTTACTGACCTGCAACCCATGCAAAAAACTGATTTTTTTCTGCAGTATTGTAGCCTACCGCGCTTGCTGCTCCAAAGCTTTGAGGCCATGAATTAAATTTCTGAACAGAAAAATCGCTGCCGTTCATGGATGCTAAAACAGGAAGTATCTGTCTTGCCTGGTCAATTGAAATATTAGTCCAGAGAAAATCAGTAAGTTTGCTTAAAAATTCAGCAAGATTTCCTGCGTTAACCATTCCGATTTTCTGCTGGGTAAGATTTATTAAAAGCATTGCTGCCTGTGTTTCACGGGCAAAGGCACCTCCGCCATATAATGATCTTCCATGTCTTGCCCTGCATAATGCAAGAGCCTGTTCACCATTTATGTGATGAGTACCTTTTGTTAAATAACATCCTGAAAAACCATCCGCAATATCTTCTTCAACAGTTACATCTACTCCTCCAAAGAAGTCAATCAAGGGTTTAAAACCATCAAAATCTGTTATTACATAAAAATCAATTGGGATTCCGGTAAAACTTTCAAAAGTACTTTCTGCAAGGCTGTTTCCTCCTATCGCATGAGCGCCGTTAATTTTTTGTGTCTTGTGCCCCGGAATCGGTGCCCAGGTATCCCTTGGGATTGGAACTAAAATTACCTTATGAGTATCAAGATTTAAATGAACAAAAACATTAATATCGGTTCTGCCGTTTACTCTGCCTCCCGGTCTGTCAAAAGCACTGTCATCGCCCCAGATTATAAAATTAACTTTATTTCCCCCAGAAAATCCGCTGGCTGTACCAAGACTGCTGTCTGAACCCGATGAAGATGATGATGCTGAATTTGAAGTTGAAGCACCTGCATAGGGAATTATGCCGTAACTGCCGCATAAGCCCGCGAATTCCTGTGATTGAAGAAAACCGTTTAATACTGTCTCTCTTGTAACCCCTTTGTTCAACTTGTCTGTCCAGATATTATAACCGGAACTGTCGGGTTCCCTGTTAAAAAATGCTCTATACATTATTGTAACAAAAGTTTCATTATCATAATTATGATTCTTAAATTCATCACTAAGTACTATACCTCTTGCAACATCCGATCCGGTTTTTTGCTTGTTTAAAAGCCAGTTTGACCATGAATTCAAACCTGCTTCATCAGGTGTCCTGCCAAGACAATTTACATAAAACCCTGTGACAAAAGCCTTAACCTCGGATGTGGGATCAGCTCCGATATTTGATGGAAGAAGCAAAATGGTAAGAGCAATGATTGATACGAAGACAGCAAAATACTTAAGCTTCCGGTTCACAAAAACTCCCTTCTTTAATTTCCAGATTTTGTAATTATATAATTATTTACAGTGCAATCATATATTCTTTAATAAATTATTTAAATCCTTATCCTTATTCATCCCAAGCCTTGTAAGTGCAAAATCAAATTTTACCGGGTCAAGTGGTGCATATGCTTTAAAACGATTTGTAATATTTAATGCAGATTTTATATCTGCCTGTTTCCTGTCTGTAAATTTAAGGCCAAGGCAAATTTTATACATATGCGTATCCAGAGGAACTATGAGCTTTGATGCAGGTATATTTTCCCAGCCACCGGGGTCTACATTATCTTTACGTATCATCCATCTTAAATAAAGATTAAACCTCTTAAATGCACTTGACCCGTCAGGCATGGAAATCAGAGAGTTAAAATTATTATTAATTTTTCCCCCTAATTTTTTGATGTATTTTCTTAAGGCTGGAAGAATGGAATCATCATTTTCATTCATGCAGGAATAAAAACAATTATTTAAAGAGCCGTATTCGTTTATAATTTCCTTACTTGCCAGCAATAAACTTGAAATATCGTCCTCGTCTGTAAATCTGTGCTTGAAATATTTAAAATCACTGCGGATGTCTTTTTCTGAAGAAGAATTTAAATATTTAAATGGTTCTTTAATAATATTTAATACAATTGAAACACTTTTTAAAATCTGGCTTACTCTTCCATAAGCTAAAAGTGACGCAATAAGCCCTGCAATTTCTCTGTCTTTAAT
>JAMDDL010000001.1 GCA_023488645.1 Actinomycetota bacterium
TCTTTCCAATCATCCAAAAGTTGACCATGTTTATTATCCGGGCTTAAATAGCTGCAAAAATTATGAAATAGCTAAAAAACAAATGAGTGGTTTTGGAGGAATGCTTGGCATGGAATTAAAAGGCGGACTTGATGCAGTTGAAAAATTCATTTCAAAGCTTAAATTATTCTTGCTTGCTGAAAGCTTAGGGGGTGTGGAATCCCTTATCTGCTATCCGGCACTGATGACACATGCTTCAATGCCAAAGGAAGAAAGATTCAAGCGGGGTATCAAAGACAATCTATTAAGGTTATCGGTTGGAATTGAAAATAAATCAGATCTGAAAAATGATTTAAAACAAGCACTATCCTATTTTTAGAACCGACTATGTAAATTAAAGACAAGTTGGTTCATTAGCAAGAATCACATATTTTTGTATCTTGGGCCCTCACCGCCTTCAGGAGGATCCCACACTATGTTCTGATAGGGGCACTTAGCAACACATAAGCAATCATGCAGGCAATTTGAAGGAGTAAGCACTGTCTCCTTATCAATCATACTATATACTCCGCCAGGACAAAAATAAACACAGGGATTGCCATATTCTTCAGTACAACATTTAAGGCATACATCTGTATCCTTAAGCCTGACATGCGGCCATTCATCTTCTTTGTGTTTTGTAGAAGATAGGTTTACAAAGCTTGTTTTATCCAAACCAATATATTCCCTATTTAATTTAATCCCTCTTTTCATTCCCAGATAATCTTCTCTCAATTTTAATCTGAAAGGGATTAAACTTTGTATCATTGCCAGAGGAATACCAAGATAGATTCCGGTTTTAAAACTCTGTCTAAAATTCCTTGCTTTATATAATTCATCAAAAACTTTATTTTTTAATAGCTGCCTGTATCTTTGTAATTTTGTTCTTGAATAATCATTAGTTAGAATAGCTTCAAAAATTGTATCTGCAGCATATATTCCGGAGCGTATCGCATAATGTAAACCTTTTAATTTTTCGGTATTGGTAAAACCGGCAGCATCTCCAACAATCAATGCACCATCTGTTACAAGCTCAGGAATAGAATAATATCCTCCTTCAGGAAGTGTTTTTGCTCCACATGAAATAACTTCTCCGCTTTCTATAAACCTGGAAATGAACTTATGGGACTTATATTGTTCCAGTTCCTGCTGTGGATCCAAATCCTGATATCTCCAATCCAAACCCATTATTAAACCCAATGCTATCAAATTATCACCCATACTGTAGATAAAACCCCCGCCGTAAACATCCTTTCTGTTGGGAAAACCTAATGTATGAATTGAATGGTTGCTGCCAAAAAGGTTGTTATCCGGTAATTTTATTAGCTGTTTAATCCCTACAGAATAGATTTGCGGATTTAGACTTCCTCCGATTGAATCTGCCAATTTTAAAGAAAGTGAACCTCTGGAACCATCGGCAAAAACATTAATATTGGCTTTAATAACATCTCCGGGAAGATAATTTGACTTTTTGCCTCCTGTTCTATCTATGCCCAGGTCAATTAATTTTACTCCGAGCACCCTGCAATTATCCATGAGGATATCTTTTGCGGAGAAACCGGAGTAAATTTCCACTCCCTCATTTGCTGCTTTCTTGCTCAACCAATTCACAAGTTTTCCCACTGAAATAGCATGATTTCCTTCTCTATGCATAGGTGGAGGAATAATAAAATGTGGTATTTTAATTGCAGAAGACAGGGTAAGAAAATACATTTCATCCCTTTTTATCTCAATCATATCATTAATAAATGAATCACTTTCTTCTTCCCATCCAGGTATCAATTCATCCAGGCAATCAGACTCAAAAATGGCACCGGATAAATTATGGTAACCTGGCTTAAAAGCTTTATCAATAACTACCACGGATTCATCAATTTTTTCTTTATTTAATTTTTGTTTGATTCTTATGGCAGCAGCCAGCCCGGCAGGACCTGCCCCAATTATTAATACTTTTATATCTTTCATGCAGCCTCTTTTCTTTTTGCTTCGATTCTGTTATTTAAGGCTTCAATTATTTTGGCAATTACCGTTTCCAAATTACCAACTACCCCAAAATCTGCATAATTAAATATCTGAGCATCGGAGTCTTTATTAATAGCTACAATAATTTTAGAATTTTGCATACCGGTAATATGCTGTACGGCACCCGAAATACCCAGCGCAACATATAGCTTGGGTTGAACTGTCTGACCGGTTTGGCCTATCTGACAACTGCTTCCTAAAAATCCAAATTCTACGGCCATTCTTGAAGCTCCTACTTCTGTTTTTCCTCCAAGAAACCTCCCGAATGCTTCAGCCAACGGATACGTATATTTGTCAAAGTTTATTTTGCTTCCCAGACCTGCACCTCCTGATATTATTATTTCTGCTCCGGTAAAAATACTCTTGGTTGGGAAATAATCAATCGACTTTATAAGGGTTTTTATTTCACTATCGGTTATATCTATATTATCCCTTATAATTTCTCCCTTTCTCTGAGAATTATCTTCCAAAGCCTTAAATACACCAGGTCTTACAGTTGCCATCTGCATGCCAGAACCCTTGCTTATTATTGTAGCCATAATATTACCTCCAAGGGCAGGCCTGGTTTGCTTTAAAATTGCAAAAAGATTGGTTTTGCCCAACTGATAATCGTCAATTTCCAGATTTGTACAATCAGCAGTAAGACCGCAGCCTATATTATATGCCACTCTTGGGGCAAGTTCTCTTCCTAACGGAGTGGCTCCAAACAATAATATTTGAGGAGAATATTTTTTAACCA
>JAMDDL010000177.1 GCA_023488645.1 Actinomycetota bacterium
CTTCCAACCTTTCGTCAGGGACTGCAACTATTCCCTTATTGGGTGAAATGGTACAAAAAGGATAATTTGAAGCATCTGCAATCTGTTTTTTTAAAAGTGCATTAAATAATGTTGACTTTCCAACGTTGGGAAGCCCCGCTATTCCTATTGATAAACCCATTTAATCTTTGTCTCTCCTCCCAGTGCAAGTATTTTATCCAGATTAATATCCTTAAAATGCTCAATTATAAGATCATTTTCAGTCTCCATATTGTTAAAAAATCATAAGTTGAAACAAATCTTTTCTTATTTTATCTGCAACTTTTGATTTTATATAGTTTTATTATGCATTTTTAAAAAAAATTATGCGCAAGTATCATTAAAACAATTTCTAATTTTTTTTGACTGAAAATCATTTAAAAATTAAAATTTAATTTACAAAAATGATAGTGCTATTTTATATAAAGATTAAATTAAAATTTTTGTACATATGAATCCTGCAGATTATATTGATTACAAAGCTGTTAAAAAACTTAAAATCTTCAAAAAGAATATATTAATACGGCCGCTTTTAAAAAATGATCTAATGCGGACAATAAACTGGTTAAAGGACTCTGAAATTCATAAATTTTTAGCCAGTGATTTTAAGGATCTCACTCTTGAAAAAGAGCTTGACTGGTTAAAAGAAATGAACAAGTCATTAATTGATTTTGTCTTTGCTATTGAAGACAGAAAATTAAAAAAATATATAGGAAACTGCGGACTTCATAAGGTTGACTGGGAAAATAAAACCTGTGAATTTGGCATTGTAATCGGTGATAAAGGTTACTGGAACAAAAATTATGGAACTGAAACTATAAAAGCCATTATTGAACTTGCTTTTGATAAATTAAATCTGCAAAAGATAAAACTGTTTGTATATGAATATAATAACAGAGCAATCAAAGCATATAAAAAATGCGGGTTTACCGTTAAGGAGATATTAATTAAGGATCATTTGTTTGAAAATGTTTACTGGGATACTATGGTTATGGAAATAAATAAAAAAGAAATTTTTAAAGAAAATTCTTAATTTTATATATTATTAATTATTTTTTTGTTTCATTTCTTATTTTAATATAAAATAAAACATAATAATTTATAAAAAATAAAAGAAGGTATTTTCATATAAATGTATGAATACAGAAGGCGAAACAAACTTGGGGCAGGATCCATCCTCTTAATTTTAATCTTTATTCTGGTTATTGCAGCGCTGGCAGTTCTGTATTTCGTTAATAAAGGCAAATTCTGGGATATACTTCCTATCGCAAGCATAGTAATAATAGTGTTAAGCCTCATTTTTGCAATATTTAATATGGCAAGAAAAGCCGATGGCGGATTTATCTTTATCATACTTTTTCTGATATTTTTAGCAGGATTGGTGCTGTCAAATCTTTTCGGACCTTTTGCTCTTAATAAAAATGCACAGGAAGCTTCAGACAAGGGAGACTATAAAAGTGCAATAAAAAATTATGAGGAAATAATAAAAAATTATTCCACAAGCAGGTATTATAATGAGGCATTGAAAAATGTAGTATCTGATTACAATAATGCAGGTGATTTTGAAAATACAATAAAATATTTAAATCTTTGCATTGAAAAAAAGATCATAGATACTGAAAGCCTTGAAGTAAAAAAAATATTTTCAAATTCTTATTCAAAGCTTGCAGAAAAGGCTTATGGCAGACAGGATTATAATGCTGCTGCTCTCAATTATATTATGACAATTAATATTTTAAAGGACATACTTGCAAATTTTCCTGACAGCGATGAAGCTTTTATTTCAAACTATAAAATTCCAGAATATTTATATAAGGCAGCGGACAGCTATAAAAAAGCAGGAAATTTCAGTCAGGGTATTGAAATTTTAAAACAACTGCTGAAGGATTATCCTGAAAGCACCCAGGTAAAGGAAGGCGGTGATTTAATTTTTGGCAGTTATATGGAGGAAGTATTAAATCTTATTGATAATTCAAAATACAGCGAAGCTCTTGATGAATATCTTTCTGCTGCAGAACTTGCCTTAAAAAATAATCCTGAAATTCAAATTGATATGTATAATTCTCAAGTTTTTTCAAAAATACCAGAGGAAACTTTACTTGAATATGCAGCAGGTATCTGCAAAGAGGGAAATTATGCAGGTGCTCTGCAAATTTTTACTTACATGTTTTCTGCTTATCCTGAACTTTCAGAAAACATAAATCCTTATTATGCAACCTGTAAAGTTAAAATTCTTTCTAAAAGCAGCTATGAGGTCCTGCCTGAAATAAAATTAGTTTCAAATATAAAAAATCAGGGGAATTTTGTTCTGACAGTATATAACAGGACTGAAAAAGAGCTTATTTTGTACTTTAATTCAACTGCAGGCAGCTTGTTTAAATTAAAAGCAGGAAGCAGGCTTGATATAACTTTGTCTGCAGGCAACTTTGAAATTGCAGGAGAGTTTGCGGAAACAATTTCACCTGTTTATTACGGAAATTTTAATTTTGAGGAAAATAAAAGATATTCTCAAGTTTTTATAATGGAAACTGCGGCCACTGAAAGTACTAAAAAAGCAGCAACATCTACTACAAAATCTGACACTTCCACAACAACCACAACAACATCCGGTGAAACTTCAACAACTCAATAAATAACCTGTTAAATAAATCTTACTTAATGCAAATTCTATAATCCTTTTAAACCATCACGTATTAAAGTTTTTAAATTATTATCCATATAGCCTTCAACAAATGATACATCGCACTCCCTGT
>JAMDDL010000207.1 GCA_023488645.1 Actinomycetota bacterium
CAGTAGCAATATTAAAAGTAGTGGATAAGGATGGAAATGTACTTTATGAATATAAAGAACCTCCAAAAAATCAGGTAATAGCAGCAATAAATGCATACAGGGCAATAGAAATAATGAAACAGGTTGTTCAGCGTGGTACAGGCACCAATGCAAGGCTTGATGATAGAGAAGTTGCAGGAAAAACAGGTACAACACAGGAAGCAGAAAATGCCTGGTTTACAGGTTTTACAACAAATCTTGCAGCATGTTTCTGGATGGGTTATCCTGAGGAAAATAAAAAAATGGGTAAAGTTCATGGAGAAAGAGTGCAAGGTGGAGCTCAGCCTGCAAAGATGTGGAAATTATTTATGGAAAAAGCTACAAAATCCTTGCCAATTGAAAAATTTGTAAAACCAAAAGAAGATACATTTAATCTTCAGATTACAACTGATCCTGCTACAGGACAAGTAATGATTCCAAACAGATTTACTCCCGCAGATCAGATTTCAATAGCTCAGTTTAAATACGGTACGGAACCAAAAGATCAGGTTCCTATAACTGATGCGGATATGCCAATACTTCCGTTTGTGTGCCTTATGCCAATTGAACAGGCAAATCAAATTTTAAGAGATGCAGGATTTACAAATATTGAATTCATTAATGAAGTTTATTCAGGAGTTCCCTCAGGATATACACACAGACAGGATCCATTATGGGATACGAGGGTTGAAAAAACAAGGTTAATAAAAGTATGGGTTAATCCTTAAGATATGTTTAAATATTAAATATATTATATTTATATTTTTTAAATAAATATATTTTTTTAATAAAGTTGATATTTTATTTTTAATTTTATTTTTTATTTTTTTGTTATTTTAGATTTTTTATTTTAAAAAGAATTTTAAAAAATAACTTTTTTATTATGCTGAATCAAAATCAAAACCAGGATAAAAAGCAATATAAAAATCAGGAGGGAAAGCAATATAAAAATCAGGAGGGAAAGCAATATAAAAAATCAAAATATAAGACTTAGATTTGCACCAAGCCCTACGGGTTATCTGCACATAGGAAGCGCAAGAACAGCTTTCTTTAACTGGCTGTATGCAAAAAAAACTGGCGGCAAATTTATATTAAGAATTGAAGATACTGATATCAAAAGACACAAAGAAGATACAATAAACACTATCATTGATTCTTTAGAATGGCTTGGGCTAAACTGGGATGAAGGTCCTTATGCAGGGGGAAATTATGGTCCTTACCGGCAATCAGAAAGACAGGATATTTACATAAAATATGCATACAAATTATTAAATGAAGGTAAAGCTTACTACTGCTTTTGCAGCGCAGAAGAATTACAAAAAAAAAGAGAAGAAGCCTTAAAAAATGGTGTTTTTTTTAAATATGATAAAAAATGTTTAAGCCTTTCAGATGAACAAATACAAAGAAAAATATCCGCTAATGAAAAATATTCAATAAGAATTCTTGTCCCTGAAAATAAGATTATTTCATTCAATGATAATGTTTATGGGCATATTGAAGTAAACAGCAATACTATTGAAGATTATATAATTTTACGTTCAGATAAAACACCAACATATAATTTTTCAGTTGCAATAGATGATTTTTTAATGAAGATTACACACGTTATTAGAGGCGAGGATCATCTTTCCAACACACCAAAACAGCTTTTAATTTATGATGCTCTTGGATTTAATTATCCTGATTTTACTCACCTGCCCATGATTTTATCTGCTGACGGTCAGAAATTAAGTAAAAGACATGGCTCAATTTCCATAGAATCTTACAGAGAAGAAGGTTTTTTACCTGAAGCTGTCTTAAATTATATTGCTCTTTTGGGTTGGGCTTATGATGAAAAATCTACTTTTTTTACAGTGGATAAAATGATCGAGAAGTTTGATTTAAAATCTGTTAATAAGAAAGCTTCAAAGTTTGATTATGAAAAGCTGCTTTTTATAAATAGTTACTATATAAGAAATAAAGATAACAAAGAGCTGGAAAGGCTTTTAACAGAAAGATTATTAAAAAATAACCTGCAGTATTTTAGGGACCATATTAATAAGAATCCTGATAACAATCTTAATAATAAGGATATTGATGAAAAATTAATAACTGAGATGCTTCAAGAGAAAATTACTAAAATAATCCCTGTAATGAAGCAAAGAGCTAAAACTTTAAATGAAATGCAAAATAAAATTATGCCTTTTTTCTTTAATATAAAATATTCTGATAAGTTAAAAAATTATTTTAAAAATAAGGATATTGATGCAAAATCAATACTAATCAGCTGCGTTGATAAGTTAAATAAAATTTCTGAAAATAATTTTAACATAGATAAAATAGAACCTGCGCTTAGAAATATTGAAGTTGAAGAAAACATAAATTTTAGAAAAATTGCAGAAGTTATAAGGATTGCAATCTGGGGTGAACCTGTAAGCCCACCCCTGTTTGAAACTATAGAAATACTTGGAAAAAAAGTTACTCTTTCAAGGCTTAAAGATTATCTTGATCTTTTGTTATAATCTGAAAACCATTTCTTCAGGTTTTAAGTCTCTTCCGTTTTCAACAACTTTTTTTACAAAATATGCTACTACTATTTCTTCATTAGTTGGAGTTATATAAATTTTTACTTTTGAGTCCGGTGCTGAAATTAAAGCTTGCTTACCGTTAAAATCCTCATTTTTAGCTAAATCAAGTTTTATACCCATATATTCCATATTTTCAAGTATTCTTTGTCTTGTATCTTTTCCGCCTTCAGCAATTC